>NZ_LUAZ01000001.1:0-259422 GCF_001647255.1 Cellulosimicrobium sp. I38E | reverse complement strand
GTGCGGGGGTCGGACCCGCGGCAGGCGGGGCGTCGGGGGTGGACGCGCGGCGCCGCGACCGGCGCGGCAGCGCGGCGTAGGCGACGGCCGCGATGATGATCACGCCCTGGACCGCCGGACGGATCGTCGACGGGAGGCTGAGCTGGTTGAACAGCGTGAACAGCGCCTCCAGCGTGAGCGCGCCGGCCATCGCGGCGATCACGGTGCCCCGCCCGCCGCCGAGCACGACGCCCCCGAGCACGACGGCCGTGATGGCCATGAACTCCAGGCCCTGCCCGACCTGCGCCGTCACGCCCGCGTAGCCGCCGATGAGGATCGCGGCGACGGTCGCCATGAAGCCCGAGAGGAGGAACGCACGCGTGCGCACCCACCAGACCGAGCTCCCGGCGTAGCCGGCCGCGACGTCGTTGTCGCCCGTGGCGACGAGCGTGCGGCCGAACGGCCTGCGCATGAGCAGGGCGGCGAGGATGCCGAGGACCACGACGATCAGCAGCGCGTACGGCACCTGGAACTGGCCCGGGTTGTCGGGGATGCCCCCGCGTCCCCACTGCCGGAAGCCGTCGGTCAGCGCGCCCGTGGGGGCACCGCCCGTCCAGAGCCGGATCGCGCCGTACAGCACGAGCATCATGCCGAGCGTCGTGATGAACGACGGCACCTTGAGGAGCGTCGTCACGAGGCCGTTGACGAGCCCGACCGCGAGGCCGAAGACGATCATGAGCGCCATGACGGGCCACGTCATCGAGTCCTCGCCGTCCATGAGCTTCGCCGCGATGACGACCTGGGCGCCGACCAGGGAGCCGACCGAGAGGTCGAACTCGCCCGAGACGATGACGAAGTACTGCCCGATCGCGAGGATGACCAGCGGCGCCGCCTTCTTGACGAAGGCCATGAGCGACATGGGCTCGCCGAACGACGGGTTCATCACGAGGATGACCGCGAAGACGAGCACGAGCAGCGCGAACACGGTCCAGCTCCCGCCCGCGGTGAGGCGCTCGAGCCAGCCGGCCCGCGGTGCGCGCGCCGGGATCGTCCGGCGCGTGGTGTCGGTGGTCATGCGGACGCACCTCCGGTGCGGGTCGGGCGGAAGCGGGCCCGGCTGCTCGCCGGGTCGATCTGGCGCCGGGCGTACAGCGCGACGGCGGCGATGATGATGACGCCGCGCAGCACGTCCTTGAAGAACGGGTCGACGTCGAGCACGTTGAACACCGTGTCGAGCACGGCGAGGATGAGGACGCCGCCCACGGTCCCGACGATCGAGCCGCGCCCGCCCATGAGGAGCGTGCCGCCCAGCACGACGGCGGCGATCGAGTCGAGGTCGAGCCCGTACGAGTAGACGAGCGCGTTGCCGGTCCCGAAGCGCGCGGCGATGAGGAGACCCGCGACGCCCGCGCACACGGAGCAGAGCACGTGGGCGAGGATCAGCGTCCGGTCGGTCCGGATGCCCGAGAGCCGCGCGACGTCGGTGTTCCCGCCGACGGCGAACATGTGGTAGCCGGGCCGGGTGCGCGTCAGGAGCACGACGCCCACGGCCGCGACGAGCAGCATGACGATCGTCGAGACCGGCACCGGGCCGACGCGCGTGTACCCGAACATCTGGAACGAGGCGGGCACCTCCCCCGCCGGGCCCTTGAACTGCGTGTCGAGGTAGCCCTTGATGATGAGGCCGACGCCGAGCGTCGCGATGAAGGCGTTGACGCGGAGCTTCGCGATGACGAGCCCGTTGACCAGGCCGACGACCGCCGCGACGCCCACCGCCGCGAGGACGCCGAGCCAGACGCGCGAGGGGTCGCCCGCCATGGTCGTCGCGCCGACGATCGAGCTGAGCGCCACGACGTAGCCGACCGACAGGTCGAGCGACTTGCACAGGATCGCGAACGTCTGCCCGATCGCGACGAAGCCGAGCAGGCTCGTCTGCGTGAGCATGTACGCCGTGTTCGCTGTGCTGAACAGGTTGCCGCCGCCGACGGCGACGAGGACGCCGGCGATCACGAGGATCCCGACGAGGGCGAGATAGACGATCTCCGTCGACCCCAGGCGGCGCCGGCGCGCGGGGGCGCGGCGCGCGGTGGGGGCGGCGGTCGCGACCGCGGTGCTCATCGGTCCTCCTGCGGGCCGTCGGTGGGGTGCTGGGCGGACGCCGGCGGTCCGTCGTGTGCGGTGGCGGGCCCGGCGCCGGGAAGGTCGTCCGCGTCCGCGAGGGCGCCGAGGTCGACCTGGACGTGCTCGCCCGACGTGTCCTCCCCCGCGCCGGTGGCGAGGGCCATCACGGTCTCCTCGTCGCTGCCGGCGGGAAGCTCGCCCGCGAGGCGGCCGTCGCGCATGACGAGCACGCGGTCCGCCATCGCGACGACCTCGGGGAGCTCGGAGGAGATGAACAGGACGGCGACACCGCTCGCGGTGAGCTCGCGCATGAGGTCGTAGACCGCGCGCTTGGCACCCACGTCGATGCCGCGGGTCGGCTCGTCGAGCACGATCACCTGCGGGTCGGTGACCAGCCACTTCGCGAGGACGACCTTCTGCTGGTTGCCGCCCGACAGGTACTGGACCTCGGCCTCCTGCGAGCTCGCGACGAGCTCGAGCGAGGAGAGGATGCCGGGGATGCGCCTCGCGCGCCGGTCCGCCTGCCCGGGGACGACCGCGTCGAGGACGAGCCGTGCGTTCGCGAGGATCGACTGGCCGAGCGCGAGGCCCTCCGCCTTGCGGTCCTCGGTCACGAGCGCGAGCCCGGCGCGCACGGCCTGGCGCGGCGAGCGCACGTCCACCGGCTTGCCGCCGACGAGCACGCGGCCGCGCGTGAAGCCCGCGATGCCGAAGATGCCGTGCGCGATCTCGGTGCGGCCCGAGCCCTGGAGGCCGGCGAGCGCGACGATCTCGCCCGCCCGCACCTCGAGCGACACGTCGTCGACCTGCGTGTTGCCCACGCCTTCGAGCGCCAGGCGCACCTCGCCCGGGACGGTCGAGGGGTCCTTGTCCGGGAAGTACCCGGCGAAGTCGCGGCCGACCATCGTGCGCACGAGCCGGTCGGGGTCGATGTCCGCCGTCGGCGTCGTCAGGACGTGGTTGCCGTCCTTGAGCACCGTGATGGTGTCGCAGAGGTCGAAGATCTCCTTGAGGCGGTGCGACACGTAGAGGATCGCGACCCCGCGCTCCTTCAGCCGGTGGACGAGCTCGTAGAGCAGCTCGACCTCCTGGTCGGCGAGGGCGGCCGTCGGCTCGTCCATCGAGATGATGCGCGCGTCGTAGGACACGGCCTTGACGATCTCGACGATCTGCTGCTGCGCGACGGAGAGCGAACCGACGCGCGTCCACGAGGCGAGGCCGGTGAGGCCCAGGTCGGCGAGGAGCGCCGTCGTGTCCGCGTGCATGCGGCGGCGGTCGACGAGTCCGGCGCGGCGCGGCTCGCGGCCGAGGTAGACGTTCTCCGCGACCGAGCGCTCGGGCAGGAGGTTGAACTCCTGGAAGACGGTCGAGACGCCCGCGTGCTGCGCGGCCAGCGGCGACGCGAAGGTCGTGGTCTCGCCGTCGAGCTCGACCGTGCCCGCGTCGGGTCGGTGCACGCCCGCGATGATCTTCATGAGCGTCGACTTGCCGGCGCCGTTCTCGCCGACGAGCGCGTGGACCTCGCCCGGCCGCACGTCGAGGTCGATGTCGCGCAGCACCGAGTTGCCGAAGAACTCCTTGCCGATGCCGCGCAGGCGCAGGATCGGCTCGTCGCCGCCCTCCCCCGCCGCCGGCGGCCGGGGCTCGCGCGTGGTCGTCGCGGTCATGCCGGCACCTCCACCCAGCCGCCCGAGCGCACCGACTCGCCCACGGCGGCGGCCAGCCGGGCGGCGCGCAGGCCGTCGTCGAACGTGGGCAGGCCGTCCGGGACGCTGCCGCGGATCGCCGTCGCCGTGTCGGCGACGAGCGCGTCGAAGCAGTCCTGGTAGCCCTGCGCGTGCCCGGCGGGCAGGCGCGAGTAGCGGGCGGCGGCCGGCGAGAGCGCCTCGGGGTCGCGCACGAGGAGGCGCGACACGTCGCGGCGGCCCTCCCACAGCGTCTCGGGCTGCTCCTGGTCGAACGACAGCGTCGACTCCGACCCCGAGATCTCCAGGTACAGCCGGTTCTTGCGGCCCGCCGAGACCTGGGAGATGACCGCGGTCCCGAGCGCCCCGCCGTCCGTCGCGTACTGGAGCGTGACGGCGTCCTCGGTCGCCACCTCGTGCACGACGCCGTCCGGCCCCCGGCGACGCGGGTTGACGGTGGCGGACTGCGCGACGAGCCGGGCGATGCGGTGCCCGGTGGTGAACTCGAGCAGGTCGCAGAAGTGGGAGCCGATGTCGCCGAAGGCCCGGCTCGCGCCGCCGAGCGCGGGGTCGACGCGCCAGTTGTCGTCCGACTCCCGCAGGAGCCAGTCCTGGAGGTACGAGCCGTGCACGAGCGAGATGGTGCCGACCTCGCCCCGGCGCACGCGCTCGCGCGCCTCGCGCACCATCGCGTGGAAGCGGTAGGTGAACGGCACGACCGCGACCCGCCCGTCGGCGGCGCGCGCCTCGGCGGCCAGTCCCGCGAGCTCGACCGCGCCCTCGACGTCGGTCGCGAGCGGCTTCTCGCACACCACGTGCTTGCCCGCCGCGAGCGCGGCGCGGGCGAGGGGGACGTGCAGGTGGTTGGGCGTGCACACGTGGACGACGTCGACCTCAGGGTCGGCGAGCAGCTCCTCCGCGGTGGCGACGGCGCGCTCGGCCCCGAGGCCCGGCGCCGCCGCACGGGCGATCTCGAGGTCCGCAGCGGCCACGCTCACGACCCGTCCCCCGCCGGTGCGCACGGCCCGCGCGTGGACGCCGCCCATGAAGCCCGCGCCGAGGATCCCCGCACGGTAGCCGGAGGCCGGCAGTCCGCCCTCGTCCGGGGCGCTGGCGGCGAAGGTGCTCCGGGCGGCAGGGGCCCCTGTGGTGGTCGCTCCCGGGAGGGGCGTACCCGGGTCCAGCACCGGGGTACGCACGTCCTGCGCGACGTCGTCGGCTCGCATGGATCACAACGTAGGGGTACTTATGTCGAGCGTCAAGCAAAAGCCGAACATCGATCGTCACGGTTATATAACCCAAGCCGCGAAACAAATGTGAAGGATCACACGACCGCACGCGTGGCGCCGATCGGACGAGCGGTGAAGCGGCGACCGGCACGCACCGGACGCGGGCACGCCACCGCCCCCGGCCGTCGAGGGGCCGGGGGCGGTGGCGTGTCGGACTGTTCTTCCCCACCCGCCGACCGGCGGAGCCGGCCGGCGGGAGACTGCGTGTGCTACTTGGTCGAGAACGCGGCGTCGAACGCCGCGTCCGGGGCGTCGAAGGCGTACTTCTTGACGAACTCGAGGGCCTCCGGCGCGCCGACCAGGCGGTCCATGCCGGCGTCCTCCCACTCCACGGAGATGGGTCCCTCGTAGCCGATGGTGTTGAGCATGCGGAAGGCGTCCTCCCACGGCACGTCGCCGTGGCCCGTGGAGATGAAGTCCCAGCCGCGGCGCGGGTCCGCCCACGCCAGGTGCGAGCCCATGCGCCCGTTGCGGCCGTTGTGCATCCGCTTCTTCGTGTCCTTGCAGTCCACGTGGTAGATGCGGTCCTTGAAGTCCCACAGGAAGCTCACCGGGTCGAGGTCCTGCCACACCATGTGGCTCGGGTCCCAGTTGAGGCCGAACGCCTCGCGGTGCCCGATCGCCTCGAGCGTGCGGACGGTGGTCCAGTAGTCGTACGCGATCTCGCTCGGGTGCACCTCGTGGGCGAACTTCACGCCGACCTCGTCGAAGACGTCGAGGATCGGGTTCCACCGGTCGGCGAAGTCCTGGTAGCCGGCGTCGATCGCCTCCTGCGAGACCGGCGGGAACATCGCGACGTACTTCCAGATCGCCGAGCCCGTGAAGCCCACGACCGTCTTCACGCCGAGCTTCGCGGCGAGGCGCGCGGTGTGCTTCATCTCCTCCGCGGCGCGCTGGCGCACGCCCTCGGGGTCGCCGTCGCCCCACACGACGTCCGGCAGGATGTCGCGGTGACGCTGGTCGATCGGGTCGTCGCAGACGGCCTGGCCCTTGAGGTGGTTCGAGATCGCGTAGACCTTGAGGTCGTACTTGGCGAGGAGGTCGAGCTTGCCCTGGACGTACTCGTCGTCGTCCCAGCGCCACGGGTCGAGGTGGTCTCCCCAGCAGGCGATCTCCAGGCCGTCGTAGCCCCAGCCGGACGCGAGCCGCGCCACCTCCTCGAACGGCAGGTCGGCCCACTGCCCGGTGAAGAGGGTGATCGGTCGTGCCATGGTCGTGTCTCCTTCGGTCGTTCTCGGTATCGCGCCCGGGGTCACCGGGCGGACGTGCTGGTCAGGGAGCGGGGCTTGCCGTCCGACGACTCGTCGGCGGCGGCAGCGCGCGAGCGGCGGCGGAGGACGACGTAGCCGCCGGCGAGGAGGAGCGCGGCGACCACGGCGACCGCGATCCACACGCCGGCGCCGCTCCCGGTCGACTCGTCGTCCGCGGTGCCGGACCCGTCGGTCGCGGCGTCGGAGTCTCCGGCGGCACCGTCCGCCTCGTCGCCCGACCCGTCCTGGGCACCGGCCGCGGCCTCGTCGTCCGCGTCCGGGGCCGGCTCGGGCAGGGGCACGACGTCGACCTGCGCGGACGCGGTCGCCTCGGACGGGTGCGTGATCGTGGCGGTGAGGGTCCAGTTGCCCTCGGCGAGGACGCCGGGCTCGGACGTGTACCAGCCGACGCCCTCCGACGCCGAGGAGAGGGTGAGGGGGCCGACGGTCTCGCCGGCCGCGGACTCCGCGGTCACGGAGACGTCGGCCGCCTCCTCGACCGGGTGGCCGTCGAGCTTCCAGGTCAGGTTGGCGGAGATGCCGCCCTCCCCGTCGGTACCGAGGGAGATCACGACGTCGCCGCCGTGCGCGGCCGCAGGGGCCGCGACACCCAGCAGCGCGACGACGGCGCCGAGCAACACGCCGAGCGCCGCGGAGAGAAGAGCGCGCGCCCCGACCCGGGATCGGGTGCTGGAGCTGGTGCCGCTGCGGGTGCCGCTGGGCTGCGCAGACGTTCGGGACATCGGGTCATCACCTCGTCGTGGTCCGTGTGGTGGCTCCGGGGCCGACGGCGGTCGTCGATCCCCGGGGTGCCCCGGCGCCGGGCCGGAGCGCCCGTTCCCGGGCGCCGGGGCCGGAGACCCGGAGGTCTCCGTCGTGCTCGTCGTACGGGCAGCGTACGGTCGGCCCGGCCGATGGGCCGCCCGTCCGCCGAGCGCCGGCACGCCGAGCGCGGTGCCCGGCGGGCCGGTGCTCAGGGCACCGGCCCGCCGGAACCTGTCAGGAGCAGGCCCGGGCGGCGTAGTCCGCCGTCCCGGAGAACGTCCTCCCCTCGGCGTCCGTCGCGGTCACCGTCACGCTGCCGGCGTCGATCCCCACGGCACGCGACGCGAACGACTGGTAGGCGTTCGCACCCGGCGCCACGTCCGCGAACTCCTTCGACCCGTACGGGGTCTCGAGAGTGATCGCGACCGGGACCGCGTCGTCGTTCGTCGCGCGGACCGCGACGAACGCCTTGCCGGCCATGCAGCGCGTCTCCGCGGTGATGGTCACCGCGATCGGCTCGACCTCGTCGCCGACCACCCGGAAGTAGTCGAACGACGCGGGCGCGCCCGTGGCGGCCGACGCACCGAGAGCGAAGAGCCCGACCTGGGCGTCCGCCGCGGCCGTGTTCGTCACGCTCTGGTCGAACGTCGTCCACGTCTCGCCGTCGGCGCTGTACGCACCGGTGAACGTGTCACCGGAGCGGGACAGGCGCAGGTGCCACACGTCGCCCGTGAGGCTCGACGACTGGGGCTGGGGGTTCTGCACGACCCCGGCGACCTCGCTGCGCAGCTCGATCCGGGCGTTCTTGGCCTGGCCCGCCTGGTTGTCGACCACGTAGTCGAGCTTGACGTAGTTGTCGTCGTCGCCGTAGACGATCAGACCGCCCTGCTGGTACTGACGGTCGAGCGCCGAACCGTCGACGACGGTCTCGATGGTCCACTCCTCGCCCGGCTGGTCCTGCAGCACGATGTTCGGCACAGGACGGTTGTCGGTCCCGTAGATGTCCGTCGGCGTCGTGTCGATCTGCAGCGAGCCGTCCGCCACGCGGTAGCCGGTCGGGTCCTCGCGGACGATCGACCAGCGGCACGCGTCGAGGGCGGTGCCGTCGAACTCGTCGTCCGGCCCGGGGGCGGACGCCGTGTCGTCAGGCGTGATCGAGAACCAGTCGAACGCAGCCTCGATCACCGGGGACGCGGTGTTGTTCCCCTTGAACGAGACGAGGCCGATCTTCGCGTTCTCCAGGTCGGCGATCGACTTGGTCTGCGGCATCGTCGTGAAGTCGATGCCGTCGGCCGAGTACGCCGCCTGGAGGTTCTCCCCGTTGCTGACGAACCGCACGTAGACCGTGTCGGGGTAGGCGGCGCCGAGGGCGGCCGAGTTGGACTCGTTGACCTCGTTCGGGGCTGCGTTCTCCTCACGGATGAACTGGAAGATGCGGGTCGCCGGGTCGGCCGCGGCCGAGCGTCCCTGGAGCACCATCTTCGCGTAGTTGTCCTGGTCCTCCCAGATCACCAGACCGGCCTGCTGGTACTGCTGGCGAGCCGGCAGGGTGAGCTTGGCCGTGGCCGTGAAGGGCCCGTCCGGAAGGTCCTGGAGCACCATGTTCGGCACGGTGGTGTTGTCCGTGCTGTAGAAGTCGGTCGCCGTCGTCGGGATGACGAGGTTGCCGTCCCGCACGACCAGGTTCTGGTCGCGGTTGAGCACCGACCAGCGGTTCTCGTCGAGGTCCGTGCCGAGGAAGTCGTCCGACCGGCCCGAGAAGCACATCCCCGGTCCCGTCTGCGACGCCTTCACCGTCACGGTCGTGTACTCGACCGAGTACGCGCCACGCTCGTCAGAGGCCCGCACCTGGAGCCGGTACGTGCCCGGCTGGTCGTACGTGACCTCGAACGAGTCGGTCCCGTCGACGAACCCGTCACCGAGTCCCGCGTCCCACGCGAAGGTGATCGCGTCGTCCTCGGGGTCGGAGGCGGTCGCCGTCGCGGTCACCGTGAGCGGGGCGGTGCCCGTCGTCGGGGTGACCTCGAACGAGTCGATGGTCGGGCGCTCGTTGTCCGTGACGCCGCGGCCGTCGAACTCGAGCCAGTTGACGTTGGCCTGGCCGGACGTCAGGACGAAGTAGAGCGTCCCGGTGCCCGAGGGCACGTCGGTCAGGGTGCTGGAGACGTTCTGGTAGACCTGCCAGTCCCCGGTGCCGGGCACCTGCACGGTCCCGAGCTCGGGCCCGTCGGCAGCGTTCCAGCGGATGGAGATCGTCGCGTTGCTCGGCGATGCCGCGCGCAGCGCGATCGAGTCGACCCCGTAGAGCGAGATCGGGTCGTAGGCCCACCAGTCGCCCGGCTCGATGTAGCCGATGTTCTGGCCACCGCCAGCCGTGTCGCTCGTGGTCTCGCGCTGCACGCCCGGGTCGCCCGTGCTCGTCGAGTCCGCGAGGCGCCCGGTCGACGTGAAGAACTCCGCCTGGAGCAGCTTGGGCTGGAGCACCTGGAGGTCGTTAGCCGTGAGCGGGGCACCAGCGGCGCCACCGTCGTCCGTGTACGACGCCTCGATCACCCAGAAGATGTTCGACTCGATGCCGTGGCCCTCGTCGCGCGCCGTCTGGAAGACGCCCTCGCACCCGCCGAGCACGTCCATCGGGTGCGCGTGCGAGTCGTGGCCGAGCGACGTCGAGAGCTCGACCTGGCTGCAGTCGACCTCACCGTCGGGGTCGTCGACCGCGATCTCGTACCGGACCTGGTCGCCCCACTGGAAGAACCCGCCGTTGTCGGGGAACGTGATGGAGATCGTCGGCGCGTCGTTGCCGACGACGACCGACACGTTCGCCACGCCCGTCTGGCCCTGGGCGTCCGTCGCCACGAGCTGGGCGGTGTAGCTGCCGTTCTCCGTGTACGTGTGCACCGGGTTCGCCTCGGTCGACGGCTCCGAGCCGTCGCCGAACGTCCACTGGAGGGTCAGCTCGTCTCCGGCCGGGTGGCGCGTGCCCTCCGAGGAGAACTGCACCGTGAGCGGCGCGTGGCCGCTCGTCACGTCAGCGCTCGCACGAGCGATCGGCGACGGGTTGCCCTTGACGTAGTTGACCTTGTAGACGCCGCTCGAGTCGTTGTCGCCGCCGAAGCCCGAGCCCCAGTCGACCACGTAGAGCGCGCCGTCGGGACCGAAGTCGAAGTCCATCGCCCGGTCGAAACCGGCGCTCGGGTCGAAGATCTTCGGCATGACGCGGTTGATGTCGACGATGTCGTCGCGGTTCTCACCCTCGAGCTGGATCGAGTACAGCTTGCCCTGGTTCCACTCGCCCAGGAACGCCTTGCCGTCCCAGTACTCGGGCCACTGGACGTCGGAGTCGAGCTCGGGGTCGAACTGGTACACGGGGCCGCCCATGGGCGCACCGCCGCCGCCGATCTCCGGGAAGTCCGGGTTGCCGGCGTAGTTGTACCAGATCTCGGCCTCGATGGCCGGGGGCAGCTGGGTCAGGCCCGTGTTGTTCGGGGACTGGTTGACGGGGCCGGCGTCGCAGTTGAACGCCGCGCCCGACTGGCCGGTCGCGAAGTTGTACTTGAGGTAGTCCGCGTTCGCCCCGGTGCAGTACGGCCACCCGTAGAAGCCGGGCTCGCTGACGACGTTCCACTCGACCGTGTTGCCCGGGCCGCGCGTCGGACTCGCGCTGCCGGCGTCGGGGCCGTAGTCACCCACGAGGATGTTGCCCGAGTAGGGGTCGACACCGATGCGGAACGGGTTGCGGAAGCCCATGGCGAAGATCTCGGGCCTCGTCTTCTCGGTCCCGGGGGCGAACATGTTGCCCTCGGGGATCGTGTACGTCCCGTCCGCCTCCGGGTGGATGCGCAGGACCTTGCCGCGCAGGTCGTTGGTGTTGGCCGACGAACGCTGGGCGTCGTAGTCCTGACGACCGGCGCGCTCGTCGTGCGGCGAGTAGCCGCCCGACTCGAACGGGTTGGTGTTGTCGCCCGTCGCGAGGATCAGGTTGCCGTCCTCGTCGAAGACCATGTCACCGCCGGCGTGGCAGCACGTGTTGCGCTGCGTCGTGACGGTGAGGACCTTCTTCTCCGTGGCCTGGTCGATCGTGCCCGTGGCCGGGTCGAAGTCGAACCGCGAGATCCGGTTGTGCGGGCCGTCGGAGCCGACGTTCGCCGGAGCCCAGTAGGTGTAGACCCACCCGTTCTCCGAGAAGGCCGGGTCGAGCACGAGCCCGAGCAGGCCGTCCTCGTTGGCGGTGGTCACCGGGAGGGTGGTCGCGGTGTGCGTCGTGTTGGTCGACGGGTCGATGACCTGCACGCGACCGTCACGCTCGGCGTAGAACACCGTGCCGTCGTCCGCGACGTCCAGGACCATCGGGTTGCGCGTCTCCTCGTCGAGCGCGATCTGCTCGTAGCTCGCGGACTGCGTCGCCGCGCAGTCCGACGCCACGGCGCCCGCGGCCGTCTGGATGCCGCCCAGCAGGTGCTGGAGGAAGTCCGGGTCGGCGTACGACTCGTCGGTGTGCCCGCCACCGGTGTACCAGGAGCGGCCGCCGTCGTAGACCTGGCACCACGCCGTCGGGTGCTCGGCGCCCATCGCGCCGCTGCCCGCGTTGTACGTGGTCTCGTCGAGGCTCGCGAGCACGTGCACCGTGTCGCGAGGGTTGGTGCGGAAGTTGTACCACTCGTCGAACCGCTCCCAGCGCGAGGGCAGGTGCGCCGTCGACTCGTGGACGTGGTCCTCGACCTTGACGGTCGCGGTCTGGTTCTGGGGGTGAGCGCTGAAGTACGCGCCGACCAGCCCGCCGTACCAGGGCCAGTCGTACTCGGTGTCGGACGCCGCGTGGATGCCCGCGTACCCGCCCCCGTTCTGGATGTAGCGCTCGAACGCGGCCTGCTGGTCGTCGTTGAGGACGTCACCGGTCGTGGACAGCCACACGACGGCGTCGTACTGCTCGAGATTCGCGTCCGTGAACGCGCCCGCGTCCTCGGTCGCGGTGACCTCGAAGTTGTTCTCGGTACCGAGCTGCTGGATCGCTGCGATACCCGCGGGGATCGACCCGTGGCGGAAGCCACCGGTCTTGCTGAAGACGAGCACGTCGAACGGTTCGGTGTCCGCGGCCGTGACGACGGGCGCCGCCGCGACGCCCGCGGGCACCGTTGCTGCCGTCGCCGACGTCGCCGCCGCCATGGTCAGAGGGAGAGCGACCGCTGCCGCGGCAGCCGCCGCGACCGTCCGCCTCATGGCGAGCGATCCTCCTAGCACGTTTCTCACAAGGTCTCCTCGTCGAGATGGGGAATCAGTGCTGCGCTCCGCCGGGTGCCGCCATCGGCCGGCCGCCGTCCCGGATTTTCGACCGACAATTTTGATTGCCCGTCGTACTAAATGTGCGCCAACGTTGCGCGCCCATCCTCCTTTCCTCCGAGCCGGTTCCGGCCGGCCGTGCTGCGCTGCAACGGCCGACACCGTCGGTCCGGTGTCCGGGTCGACCCTCCGCCCCCACGGGCCGACCCGGACTCGATACTACGGCTGGACCCAGCCTCCGGACGCCGCGCTCCGCTCGACCGCGTCGAGCACGCGCTGCACCACGAGGCCGTCCGCGAAGGTCGGTGCCGGGTGCGTCCCGGCCGCGATCCCCTCGACGAGGTCGACCGCCTGGTGCGTGAACGCGTGCTCGTACCCGAGCCCGTGGCCCGCGGGCCACCAGTGCGCGACGTACGCGTGCTCCGGCTCCGTGACGACGATGCGCCGGAAGCCGGCGACGGCCGCGTCGTCCGCGGCGTCGAAGAAGTGCAGGACGTTCATGTCCTCGAAGTCGAACGCGACGGAGCCCTTCGAGCCGTTGATCTCGAGCCGGATCGCGTTCTTGCGACCGTAGGCGAAGCGCGTCGCCTCGAACGTCCCGATGCCCCCGCCGGACAGCCGGGCGAGGAAGACCGCCGCGTCGTCCACCGTGACGGGGCCGCGCTCGGTGCCGCCCTGGCCGGACAGCCCGGCGAACTCCGTCGCGACCGGGCGCTCCTTCACGAAGGTCTCGAGGAGACCCGAGACGTCCGTGATGCGCTCGCCCGTGATGAACTGCGCGAGGTCGATGACGTGGGCGCCGATGTCGCCGAGGGCCCCGCTGCCGGCCTTCGACTTGTCGAGGCGCCACGACAGCGGCGCGTTCTCGTCCGCGATCCAGTCCTGGAGGTACTGCGCGCGGACGTGGCGCACGGTCCCGATGCGTCCGTCGGCGACGAGCTGGCGCGCGAGCTGGATGGCCGGGACGCGGCGGTAGGTGAAGCCCACCATCGCGACCTGACCGCGTGCGGCCGCGGCCTCGGCGACCGCGACCATCTTCTCGGCCTCGGCGACCGTGTTGGCGAGCGGCTTCTCGCACAGCACGTGCTTGCCGGCCTCGAGCGCCGCGATCGCGATCTCGGCGTGCGTGTCGCCGGGCGTGCACACGTCGACGAGGTCGACGTCGTCCCGTGCGACGAGCGCCTGCCAGCTCGTCTCGGTGGACTCCCAGCCGAGCCGCTGGGCGGCCGCGGCCAGCGCCTCCGGGTTGCGGCCGCCGAGCACCCGCATGCGCGGGTCGAGGGGGAGGTCGAAGAACCGGGGGGCGGTCCGCCAGGCCTGCGAGTGCGCTGCCCCCATGAACGAGTACCCGACCATGCCGACGCCGAGCTGCGCGCCGTCGTTTCCTGCCATGACGTTCCTTCCGTGCTTCTCACGGCGCACGCCCACGGTCCGGCCGGGGGTCACCCGGGCGGACCGTGGGCGTGGTCCGCGTGCTTCCTGCGAGGTGCGGGACCGGTCCGTCAGGACTGGAACGCCGTGGGCAGGTACTGGTCGACGTTGTCCTTGGTGACGACCGGCGCGAAGAGCTGGGTCGTGCGCGGCACGCCGGACGACGCGAGGTCGCTCATGCTCTTGTCGTGCGCGACGAGGCGCGCGAGCTTGATGCCGTCCGCGGCCTGGGTCGAGGGGTACACGACGGTCGCCTGGAGGACCGAGTCCTCGGCCTTGATGTGCTCCATGACCTGCTGGGAGCCGGCGCCGCCGACCATGAAGAACTCGTCGCGACCCGCGTTCTCGATGGCGGAGAGCACGCCGACGCCCTGGTCGTCGTCGTGGTTCCAGATGGCGTCGATCTGCGGCGCGGCCTGGAGGAGGTTGGCGGTCGCGGCCTCGCCACCCTGGACGGTGAAGTCCGCGGCGACGCGGTTGTCGACGTCCAGACCGCAGTCGCCCAGCGCGTCGGCGAAGCCCTGGCTGCGGTCCTGCGTCAGCGGCAGCGAGTCGATGCCCGCGATCTCGGCGACGACGGCGTCGGGGTTGTCCCCGAGCTGCTCGCAGATGTACTGGCCGGCGCTCACGCCCATGCCGTAGTTGTCGCCGAGGATCGTGGCGCGCGCCGCGAACGGGCTGGAGAACTCGCGGTCGACGTTGATGACGGGGATCCCGGCGTCCATCGCCTTGGTCGCGACCTCCGTGAGCGCGGCGCCGTCGAACGGCAGGAGCACGATCGCGTCCACGCCGTCGTTGATGAAGCCCTCGATCTGGCTGATCTGGACGTTGACGTCGTTCGTGCCGTCGGCGACGCGGAGCTCGACGTCCTCGTACTCCGCGGCCTCGGCCTCGGCGGCGGTCGTGATGGCGCCCATCCAGCCGTGGTCGGCGGCGGGGGCCGAGAAGCCGATGACGATCGGGTCGCCGGGGGCGTCGTTGTCGGAGACGGCCTCGTTCGCGCTCCCGCCGCCGCCCCCGTCACCGGTCTCCTCGGTGGTCGGGGTGTTCGACGTGCAGGCCGCGGCGACCAGCGCGATCGAGGCGGCCGAGACCGTCGCGAGCGTGATGCGACGGCGGAGGGTGGTACGTGCGGACATGGGATCTCCTTCGATGCTGTCCTGCTGGAGGAACTCTGCGGAACTGCGGGGGTGGGTGGTGTCGTGGGTGGTACGAGGGACGACCGGGTGGCGCGACCGGCTAGGTCGTTCGTCGGGAGAGGCGCTGCTGGAGCAGGACCGCGCCGACGATGATCGCGCCCTTGGCGATCTGCTGGACCGAGCTGTCGACGTTGTTGATGATGAAGACGTTCGTGAGCGTCGTGAAGATCAGGACACCGAGGACGGTGCCGACGATCGTGCCCCGGCCACCCGCAAGGAGCGTGCCACCGACGACGACCGCAGCGATGGTGTCGAGCTCGAGGAGCAGGCCGTTGGTCGAGGAACCGGCGCTCGTGCGGGCGAGGATCATGACGCCGGCGATGCCCGCGGTGAGCCCCGAGAGCGCGTAGACGTACAGGAGGTGCCGCTTGACCTTGATGCCCGCGAGGCGTGCGGCCTCGGCGTTGCCGCCGACGGCGACCGTCCGGCGCCCGAACGTCGTGCGGTTGAACAGGAACCAGCCGAGCACGGCGACGATCGCGAAGATCCACACGATCTTCGGGACCCCGAGGAGGTTGCCCCGGAAGATGTCGTTGAACGCGTCGACGTTGACGATCTGCGTGCGCTTCTGGGCGATGAGCTCGGCGAGGCCTCGTGCGGCGACGAGCATCGCGAGCGTCGCGATGAAGGCCACGACCCGCCCGTAGGCGATGATCAGGCCGTTGAGGAGACCGGCGCCGAGGCCGACCGCGAGCGCGCAGATGACCATGACGACCCAGCCGTACGACTGGGTCGCGAGCGTCGTCGCCCACACGGAGGAGAGCCCGAGCACGGAGCCGACCGACAGGTCGATACCGCCCGTCGTGATCACGAAGGTCATCCCGATGGCCAGGACGCCGGTGACGGACCCGAGGCTGAGGATCGTCATGAGGTTGCTGACGCTCGCGAACCGCTCCCCCGCCGTCGCGAAGCCCACGACGCACAGGAGGAGCAGAGCGAGCACGAGGCCGATGTTCCGACCCGCCGCCCCGGACAGGAACCCTGCCCGGCGACGCTCGCCCGCGGCCTTCTCGACCCGCGCCGACTCGTCGGCGTCCGGCTTGTTCGTCGGCATCGATGCCGACACCTGCTGCTCGCTCACGCGACACTTCCTTCCATGACCATGTCGAGCACCTGGTGCTCGTCGATGGAGCTCGACGGCCCCTCGTGGACGACACGACCCTCGGAGACGACGAGGACGCGGTCGGCGAGGCCGAGGACTTCGGGGATCTCGCTGGACACGACGACGACGGCGGCGCCCTCGTCGGCGAGCCTGCGGATGAGGGCGTAGATCTCGGCGCGTGCCCCGACGTCGACGCCGCGCGTGGGCTCGTCGAGGAGCAGGACGCGGCAGCCGTGGACGAGCCAGCGGGCGAGCATCGCCTTCTGCTGGTTGCCGCCCGAGAGCGTGCGGATCGCGCGGTCGACGCCGGCGGGCCGCAGTTCGAGCGAGTCGGCCTGCTCCTTGGCCGCCTTACGCTCGGCACCCTCGTCGAGGAGGCCGCCGCGCGCGAAGCGGGCGAACGTCGACAGGGTGACGTTGCGGTAGACGGGCTCGTCGAGGAGCAGGCCCTGGCTCTTGCGCTCCTCGGGCGCGAGCCCGATCCCGGCGTCCACGGCGGAGGCCACGGAGCCGGCGCGGAGCCGCTTCGAGTCCACCCGGACGGTGCCCGCGGTCGCGCGCCGCGCACCGTAGACCGTCTCGATGATCTCCGAGCGGCCGGCGCCCACCAGTCCCGCCAGGCCGACGATCTCCCCGGCGCGCACCTGGAACGACACGTCCTCGAACACGCCGCGCAGGGCCAGGCCCTCGACGTCGAGCACGACGGGCGCGTCGGGGGCGAGCTCCTGGGAGTCGGGGAAGACGTACTCGACGGAGCGCCCGGTCATCAGGGTGATGAGCTTCGCCGTCGGCGTCTCGGAGACCGGGAGGTTCTGCGCGACGGTCCGGCCGTCCTTGAGCACCGTGATGCGGTCCCCGATCTCGCGGATCTCCTCGAGACGGTGCGAGATGTAGACGACCGCGACCCCAGCCTTGGTCAGCTCCTTGACCACGCGGAAGAGGTTGCCCACCTCCTCGGAGTCGAGCACCGCGGACGGCTCGTCCATGATGATGACGCGCGCGTCGTGCGAGAGCGCCCGGGCCATCGAGACGATCTGCTTGCCCGCGGCCGACAGCCGCTCGACCTCGTGGTTCGGGGAGATCTCGCTGTGGCCGAGCCGCTTGAGGATCGCCCGCGTCTGGCGCACGGCCTCGCGACGCTGGGAGAACCCGAGGGTCGAGAGCTCGTGGCCGAGGTAGACGTTCTCCGCGACGGTCAGGCCGTCGACGACGTCGAGCTCCTGGTACATGGTCGCGACGCCGTGCCGCAGCGCGGCGACGGGGTCGGAGATGGTGATGGGCTCGCCGTCGAGCAGGATCTGCCCTTCCGTCGGCTGGTGAGCACCGGCGAGCACCTTGATGAGGGTGGACTTGCCGGCGCCGTTCTGCCCGAGGAGGCAGTGGACCTCGCCGGGGAGGATCTCGAGATCGACGCCGTCGAGCGCTCGAGCCCCGGGGAAGACCTTGACGATGCCCTGCATCTGCAGGAGCGGCTGGGGAGGGTCTGCGGTGACCATGCGGTGAACCTAGCGGACCTTTTGACGACGGTCAATCATAAGATCGCGGTCTTTTGCCGCTGTTACAACTTCGTTACCAGCAAAAGTGGACGCGCGCTGAGAGGGCGAGGGAACGCTCCCACGCGACGGGCGAACCGCGATTCCTCAGGGAGGTCGACACGTGGGACGATGGCCGGCTGACGAGCCGAACCACGAGATGTCGGCCTGGCTGCGGGGGTCTGCGCGAGCGCGTGGGGCGGGTTTCGCCCGGACGGGAGGCCCGTCCTCGGGTCTCCACAACTTCCGACGACGTCCGTGTCGCCTTGGGAGGGGACAGTAGGGTACCTTTTGGCGATCGTCAAGCAAAAGCCGATGACTCGTCCGCCACGTACGGACGACCGACGAGAGGCTCCGTGATTCACTGTGCCCATGGAGGAACTGCTGAAGTTCGCGCCGCGCCCGACCGGCGCCGGCGACATGTTCCAGCTGCTCCGGGACGGTCAGCCGCGCACGCGCGCGGACCTCGCAGCGATCACGGGGCAGGCGCGATCCACCATCGCCGCCCGGATCGACCTCCTCATGTCGGCGGGTCTCATCGCCCCCGCGGGAGAGGCGAGCTCGACCGGCGGGCGACCGCCCGTGACCTTCGCCTTCAGCCCTGAGGCGCGCATCGTCCTCGCCGTCGACCTCGGCGCGACCCACGCCCGTCTGGCCGTGACCGACCTTGCGTCCAACGTGCTCGCCGAGACCGACGCCGCGCTCGCGATCGCCGACGGCCCCGACGTCGTCCTGTCCTGGGTCGCGGACACGGGCGAGAAGCTCGTCGCGACGACCGGGCGCAGCCTCGACGACCTCGTGAGCGTCGGCGTCGGCCTGCCCGGGCCTGTCGAGCACTCGACCGGCCGGCCGATCAACCCGCCGATCATGCCCGCGTGGGACGACGTCGACGTCCCGGGGATCCTCCAGAAGCGGTTCAACGCGTCGGTCCTCGTGGACAACGACGTGAACATCATGGCGCTCGGCGAGCACCGTACCGCGTGGCCCGCCGTGACGGACATGCTGTTCGTCAAGGTCGCCACCGGCATCGGGTCCGGCATCATCGCCGACGGCGAGCTTCGGCGCGGCGCGCAGGGCGCCGCGGGCGACATCGGCCACGTCGCCGTCCCGAGCGCGGCCGACGTCCCCTGCCGCTGCGGGAACGTCGGGTGCCTCGAGGCCGTCGCGAGCGGCCAGGCCGTCGCCGCCGCGCTCGCCGCCGCGGGCCTCGACGCGACGAACAGCGCCGACGTCGTCACCCTCGTCCGTGGCGGGGACCTCGCCGCGAGCCAGGCGGTCCGCCAGGCCGGACGCGACATCGGCTCGGTGCTCGCCGCGTGCGTGAGCCTCCTCAACCCGTCGCTCATCGTCATCGGCGGCATCGTCGCCGAGGCCGGCGAGCACCTCATCGCGGGCATCCGCGAGATCGTGTACCAGCGGTCGCTCCCCCTCGCGACGCAGCACCTGCGCATCGTCACGTCGCAGGCACGGGGCCAGGCCGGCGTGCTCGGTGCGAGCGCCATGGCCGTCGATCACGTACTCTCGCCCGCAGCGATCGACGCGCTCATCGCCTGAGCGCGGTCGCCGGGGGCCGCTGCCCGCGACACGCGGGCGTGACGAGTGTGACGAGGCACGAGGAGGAGTCATGACCGAGCGGGACCGTCGAGCGCTCGTGGTCCGGGGCGGTTGGCCCGGGCACGCACCCGAGGAGGCGGCGGAGCTGTTCGTCCCGTTCCTGGAGGCGTCCGGCTACGACGTGACGCTCGAGGGGTCGTTGGAGTCGTACGCCGACGAGGAGTTCATGGCGAGCCTGGACCTCGTCGTGCAGTGCTGGACGATGGGCGAGATCCTCCCCGACGAGATGCGCGGGCTGCGCACCGCGATCGCGAACGGCACCGGGTTCGCCGGCTGGCACGGCGGGATCGTGGACTCGTTCCGGCTCGCGACCGACTACCTCCAGATGGTGGGCGGGCAGTTCGCGGCCCATGCGCACGACCTCATCGACCACACGATCGAGATCGCCCCCGAGCACGCGGACCACCCCATCGTCGCGGGCATCAGCTCCATCGCGCTGCACTCCGAGCAGTACTGGGTGCTCGCCGACTCGTACAACGAGGTCCTCGCGACGACGACGATCGTCCCGCGCGACGGCGACCCGTGGCACGAGCCCGTGGTCTCCCCCGCCGTGTGGACGCGCCGCTGGGGCGCCGGCCGCATCTTCGTGTGCGCCGCGGGCCACCAGCTCGCGGACCTCGAGGTCCCGCCCGTCCGCACGATCGTGGAGCGCGGGATCCTCTGGGCGAGCCGCTGACCGACGGCGCGCCCCGCACCCCGTTCCCTACACTCGGCGCGTGACCTCGTTCCACGGCCTCCTCGCCTACCCGATCACGCCGCTCACCCCCGACGACGCACCCGACCTCGACGCGCTCGCCGCGCTCGTGCGCGGTGCCGCCCGCGCGGGGGTCGACGGCGTCGTCGTCCTCGCGTCGTCGGGAGCGGGGGTGACGTTCGCGCCGGAGGAGCGCGACGCCGTCGTGCGTGCCGCCGTCGCGGCAGGCTCCGCGGCCGGTTCGCCGCGCGTCCCCGTGCACGTCGCCGTGAGCGGCGCGTCCACGCGCGAGGTCGTCACGCGCGCCCGCGCGGCGCGGGACGCCGGGGCCGACGGGCTCGTGCTCGCGCCGTTCTCCTACCTCCCGCTCGACGAGGACGAGGTCGTGGCGGTGTTCGAGGCCCTCGCGTCGGCTGTCGACCTGCCGGTCTGCTACTACAACCGGAGCGTGCAGACGGCGTACGACGTCACGCCCGGCGCGCTCGTCCGGCTCGCGCGCACCACGACCGTCACGGCCGTCAAGGACCCGGCGTCCACGCCCGCGCGTCCGGCGGGCCGCGTCGCGGCGCTCCGGGCGGCGACCGAGGGGCTCGGCGTGAGCGTCGGGCTCAGCGGCGACGCGGCGATCGTCGGCGGTGCCGAAGCAGCGGACGCCTGGCATACGGGGCTCGCGGCGCTCGTGCCCGCCGAGTACGTGACGCTCCGGCGCGCCCGGGCCGCGGGCACCGCACCCGACGCCCAGGTCGTGGACTGGCTGCGCGCGCTCACGGACGTCCTGGCGTCGCTGCGCCCGGTGAGCGGGTTCCACGCGCTCGCGACCCTCCTCGGCGTGCCGACCGCTCCCCCGCGCGGCCCGTCGCTCCCCGTCCCGTCCGACGGCGTCGCGCGGCTGCGCGAGGTCGTGGCCCGGCGGCCGGGACGCCCGACCGCCGGATGACGGCGTCGGAGCAGATCGTCCGGACCGTCGCGGACGCGCCGTGGCTGCCGCCCGGCGGGCGCGCCGACGTGGTGCGGGCCGAGGGCGTGAGCTGCCCCGAGCCGGCGAGCCTCGTCCGGCTCCTCGTCGAGCGCGACGACGCGGTGTTCTGCGTCCCCCGGGACGGCACCGGGAAGCGGGACCTCCCGACCACGCGGGTCGAGCCCGGCGAGTCGGGGTGGGCCGCGGCCCGACGGGTGGCCGGTGACGTGCTCGGCGCCCCCGGCGACCTCACGGTCGTCGGCTACGTCCGCAACACGGTGCGCTCCGGCTCCGGCTATCCCTGGCCGACCCCGCACGCGCACTTCGTCGTCTTCCGCACCGGCACCGTCGACGTCCGGGTCCCGGGCACCTGGGTGCCTCGGGCAGCACCGGGCGACCTCGTCGAGCGCCACTGGTGGCCGCTCCTCGGGTAGCGGACCTTTGCCCGGCGCGTCGGACTGCGTGCGGCACCGCAGCGCGAGGACGTGCTCAGCCGTCCGCGCGCGGATCCTCCTCGTCGGCACCGTCGCCCGTGCGCACGCGGTCGGCCACGGCGTCCGGGCCGCCGGCGAGCAGCGCGACGAAGCCCTCCTCGTCGAGGATCGGCAGGCCGAGGTCGCGGGCCTTCGTCTCCTTCGAGCCCGCGTTCGCACCGACGACCACGAAGTCCGTCTTCTTCGAGACCGACCCCGACGACTTGCCGCCCGCGGCGATCACGGCCTCCTTGGCGCCGTCGCGGCTGAAGCCCTCGAGCGAGCCCGTGACGACGACTGTCAGGCCCGCGAGCGGGCCCGTCGGCTCCTGGCGCGCGCCGGGACCCGGGTGGTCCGGGATGTCGAACCGCACGCCCGCGGCGCGCCAGCGGTCGACGATCTCGACGTGCCAGTCGACCGTGAACCACTCGACGACCTGGTCCGCGATCACCGGGCCCACGCCCTCGACCGCGGCGAGCTCGTCGCGCGACGCCGCGCGGATCGCGTCGAGGGAGCCGAACCAGTCCGCCAGGGCGCGCGCCGCGACCGGGCCGACGTGCCGGATGTTGAGGCTCACGAGGATGCGCCACAGGTCCTTCGTCTTGGCGAGCTCGAGCTCCTCCACGAGCTTCGTCGCGTTCGTCGACGCCTCGAAGAGCGGCTCCCCCGCCTCGATCGCCTCGCGCTCCGCCGCCTTGGAGAGCTTGCGCTTCTTGCGGAACGGCCAGACGGACTTGACCGTCGCGGTCGAGCCGTCAGGCATGGTGATCTTGGCGGGCTCGCCCGTGCCGTCGTACTCGCGTGGCAGCCCCGTCTCCGAGTCGCGCACCACGACCCGGATCGGTACGAGCTGGTCCACGCTCAGGTCGAACAGCCCGGCCTCGGTCCGCAGCGGCGGCTCGGCGGGCTCGAGTGGCTGCGTGAGCGCCGCCGCCGTCACCTCGCCCAGCACCTCGACGTCCAGCCCCCCGCGCGAGCCGACGTGCTCCACGCGGCCGCGCACCTGGGCCGGGCACGACTCGGCGTTGGGGCAGCGCAGGTCGACGTCGCCCTCCTTCATCGGGCGCAGCGGCGTGCCGCACTCGGGGCAGTCCGCCGGCATGACGAAGTCCTCGCGCGGGTAGCCGTCGTCCGCGAGCGCCGCGACGGGGCCGAGGATCTCCGGGATGACGTCGCCCGCCTTGCGCAGCACGACCATGTCGCCGATGCGCACGCCCTTGGCCCGGACGACGTCCTGGTTGTGCAGGGTCGCCTGGCGCACCGTGCTCCCCGCGACCTTGACCGGCTCCATGACGGCGTACGGGGTCGCGCGGCCCGTGCGGCCCACGCCGACCTGGATCGCGAGCAGGCGCGTGTTGACCTCCTCCGGCGGGTACTTGTACGCGATGGCCCACCGGGGCGCGCGGCTCGTGGCCCCGAGCCGGCGCTGGAGCGCGAGCTCGTCGACCTTGACGACGATCCCGTCGAGCTCGTGCTCGATGTCGTGCCGGTGCTCGCCGAAGTAGGCGATGCGCTCCATGACCTCGTCGAGGCCGTGGACGACCCGGTTGTGCGGCGACACCGGGACGCCCCACTGCTCGAACAGGTCGTACGCGGCGGACTGCCGCGCGAGCTCGGCGTGCTCGCCGGCCTCCCACTGGAGCGCGCCGACGCCGTGGGCGTACATGCGCAGGTTGCGGCTCGCGGTGACGGCCGGGTCCTTCTGCCGCAGCGACCCGGCCGCGGTGTTCCGCGGGTTCGCGTACGGCGCCTGGCCCGCAGCGACGAGCTTCTCGTTGAGCGCCGCGAAGTCCGCGACGCCCATGAACACCTCGCCGCGGATCTCGATGACGTCGGGGTGGGTCGCCGGGTCGCCGCCGAGGCGCTGCGGGATGCTCTCGATCGTCCGCACGTTGGCGGACACGTCCTCGCCCGTGCGCCCGTCCCCGCGCGTGGCCGCCCGGACGAGCCGGCCCTTCTCGTAGAGCAGCGCGATGGCGAGCCCGTCGATCTTCACCTCGCAGAGGTAGTCCACCTCGGCGTCGGCGGCCACGCCGAGGTCGCGGTGCACGCGTGCCGCCCACGCCGCGAGGTCCTCCTCGCTGAACGCGTTGTCGAGCGACAGCATCGGCTCGAGGTGCTGGACCGTCGCGAAGCCCGCCGCGGCCCGGCCCCCGACGCGCTGCGTGGGCGACTCGGGCGACTGGAGAGCGGGGTGCGCGGCCTCGAGCGCCTGGAGCTCGTGCATCCGGGCGTCGTACTCGGCGTCCGAGGAGACGGGCTGGTCCTCCTCGTAGTACGCGCGCTGGTCGGCCTCGACCTGGGCGACGAGCTCGGCCCAGCGCCGCTGCGCGGCGGCCTCGTCGAGCTCGGCGGCGGACGTGGCCGTGGGGACCTCCTGGTCCGTCACGGTCGGAGGGGTCGGGGCGGACGTCGCGGGGGTGCTCTCGCTCACCCGCACATCATCGCGCGGACCGCCGACATCCGCCGCCCTCCCCGTCGGGCGCGGCCGGCGCGAGGCCGTCGCGCTCAGGGCCGACGCCGGTGCGCGAGGTGGGCGCCGAGGCGCTCGACGGCGTCCGCCAGGTCGTCGGGCTCGACCACGCGCACGGGGGCGCTGAGAGCCAGCCGTGCGACCGTCATGGCCAGCCGCCCGACGTCCTCGCCACGGATCCGGACCACCACGGCCCCCGACGCGGCGTCGACCACGTCGTGGTCCACCCACCGGAGCACCTCGGCGAGGTGGTCGGGCTCGGCGTCCAGGACGACGGTGGCGACCCGCTCGCGGGGGACCGCACCGATCGCGTCGGCGACCAACGCCACCGCGCCACCACGGGGGATCTCGCGGGGCGCGAAGCGGCCCCCGGTCGCCTGCGGACGCGCGAGCCGGTCGAACCGGAAGGTGCGCCAGTCGTCGCGGTCCCGGTCCCACGCGACGAGGTACCAGCGGCGGTCGGCGGCGACGAGCTGGTGCGGTTCGACCAGGCGCCGAGTCAGGGTGCCGTCGCCGGCGCGGTAGGGGAACCGGACGAGCTCGTGGTCGCGGCACGCGGCCGCGAGCACGCTGAGCGCCCCCGGGTCGACCAGGCCCTGGTCGGTCGGCGACGGCACGGGCCTGATGCTGGAGCGCAGCGCCGCCACCCGCCGGCGCAGTCGGTGCGGCAGCAGGCTCTCGACCTTGGCGAAGGCACGCAGCGACGTCTCCTCCATGCCGTCGACGGCGGCGACCGCCGCACACCCGAGCCCGACGGCGAGCGCGACGGCTTCGTCGTCGTCGACCACGAGCGGCGGCAGGTGCGCTCCGGACTCGAGGCGATAGCCCCCGTACCGGCCCGAGGTGGCGGCCACGGGATAGCCGAGCCCTCGGAGACGATCCACGTCGCGGCGCACCGTCCGCTCGGTCACGCCGAGTCGCCGGGCGAGCTCGGCGCACGGCCAGAACCGGTGCGTCTGGAGCAGCGAGAGCAGCCTGAGCGCGCGACCGGTGGGATTCGTCGACATGTTCCCAGCCTCCCGCGCACCGCGGACAGCCCCTGTCCGCGACGGTCTCTACGGTCGCGCCGATCGATCGCCGCACCGCGCGCATCGGCGCATCACCGGAAGGACAAGCACCGTGTCACACACCCTCGACTTTCCCGAACCGACCATGGTCGCCGTCAACGGCATCGAGCTCGAGGTCTTCGAGGCGGGGCAGGCGAACGCCGGCAGACCCGTCGTCCTCTGCCACGGCTGGCCGGAGCTGGCCTTCTCGTGGCGCCATCAGATGGCCGCGCTCGCCGACGCGGGCTACCACGTCATCGCCCCCAACCAGCGCGGCTTCGGCAGGTCGTCCCGCCCCGCCGAGGTGTCCGACTACGACGTCGTGCACCTGACCGGCGACCTCGTCGGGCTCCTGGACCACTACGGGTACGAGGACGCCACGTTCGTGGGCCACGACTGGGGCGCGAACGTGGTGTGGAGCGCTGCTGTGCTGCACCCGACCCGCGTGCACGAGGTGGTCGCGCTCAGCGTGCCGTACATGGAGCGCGGCGAGGTGCCGCCCCTCGCGTTCATCGAGGCGGTGGCCGGCAGCGACTCGTACTTCGTCCACTTCAACCGCCGGCCGGGCGTGGCGGACGCGGTGTTCGACGCGAACGCCCGCCGGTTCCTGCGCAACCTGTACCGCACGAACGAGCCCGCGGCCGAGCCGGAGCCGGGCATGTGGCTCCTCGGCCTCGCCCACGCCGAGGCTCCGCGCGGCGAGCCGGTGATGAGCGACGCCGAGCTGGAGGTGTTCGTCGACGCGTTCGAGGCGTCGGGATTCACCCCGAGCGTGAACTGGTACCGCAACCTGGACCGCAACTGGGAGCTGATGAAGGACGTCGACCCGATCGTCCGCCAACGTGCCTTGATGATCTACGGCGCCCGGGACACGGTCATGAGGGCGCCGAACCTCGAGGCGTTCGTCCCGCGCGTCGAGGTCGTGGAGCTGGACTGCGGCCACTGGATCCAGCAGGAGCTCCCGGAGGAGACCACCCGCCTCATCCTCGCCTGGCTCCAGCGACAGGAGGCCACCGTCAGGTCGTGACACCCGGCCGACGGGCGGTCACCCCCAGCCGTGGGACGCGTCGTCGTGCATGGGCGGGCACGTGCCGCCGGGCTCCGTCGCGGCCTCGAAGTGCCACAGCTCGTTCGCGTACGTGCGGCACAGGCCGAACTCCGCGCCGTGCTGCTCGAGCCACAGCGCGCCGTCCGTCGGCCCGACGTCGATCGCGAGCCCCGCGACGTGCTCGGACGACTCGGGCGGCAGGACCCAGCGGTGCGCCTCCTCGGCCGAGCCGTAGCGCTCCAGCGCCGCGTCCACGAGGTCCTGCTGCTCGGCCGCGGTGCGCCACCCGGACGTGAGGGTGAGCTCGACGCCGTCGGCGTCCGCGGCGGCGCGTGCCGCGTCGAAGCGGCGCTCGAGCTCCGGGTCGAGACCGGTCGCGGTCTGCGGGCGCAGGGTGGGCGCCGGGTCGGCGACGGCGCCGCCGGCGCGCGTCGTCACGGTGAGGTACGTGAACGCCCCCACCGCACCGAGCGCACCGACGACGAGGACGCCGACGACGGCGCGGCCGACGCGTCGGGGACCGGGACGACCCGGGACGTGGCGGGCGGGACGGGCGGGGCGCAAGGGTGTCGTGGTCATGCCTCGAGGCTCGCCCGCCGCGCCCCCTCGTCACATCGACCCGACGGCGGCACCCGGATCTCCGCCGTCCGGCGCACCGCCCTCGGTCCGGTCCACCCGAGGTCCGACGCCCTCTCAGCCCGCGGGCGGTGTCCCAGCCCTGCCGTCCGCGGGAGGTGTCGCGCGCGAGGCGTCCCGCAGCCCGGTCGGCACCGCGACCGCGGCGACCGTGAGGACCCACGCGGAGTAGTCCAGGCCGAGGAACACCCAGATGCTCGTGTGCATGGCCGCCACCGCGACCGCGAACGGGATCCTCGTGACGCGGACGGCGAGCCAGAGGGGCGCGGTGAGCTCGAGGACGAGCGCACCCGTCGCGAGCGCGCGCGTCAGGACCGGCTGGTCGGCGACGGCACGGGTGAGCCCTTCCCCGAGCGGGGACGTCCCCTGCCGCAGGATCCACGCCATGCTGTCGCCGAACGCCCAGGCAGGTCCGCTGTGGACGAGCTTCTGCACACCCGTGAGGAGGTAGATGCAGCCCACGACCGCGAGCGCCCCGTGGACCGCCCATCCGGACCGAGCGACGGTCCCGGGCCGGGGTCGCGTCGGCACGGTCGCCGCGAGCAGCACGACGCCCACCGTGATGGTCAGGACGTCGTTGTGCAGCACCTTCCCCGAGCTCCCCCACAGGGCCGTGAGCAGCACGTACGCGCCCCACGCGACGGCGAGACCGACACGCACGCGCACCCGTGCGAGCACGAGCGCCACGCTGAGGAGACCCACGACCTGCAACCCGACGAGAACGGCCACGGGCACGGCGAACGGGAGCCAGCCGAACGGCGTCGGGCCGCCGGTGAGGACTGCGGGCCGGGCTGCCACGAGGGTCCAGTCCCGGCCGAGCAGCCGCAGCCCGATCACGACGGCGACGAGGGCGTGGACGAGGGCGAGCGTGCGTTCGGGCACGGGCCCCAGCAGGGCGGAGTCGATCATCCGCGCGCGCCGGACGACGGCGGCCACGAGATCGACCCGAGCGGTCGGGATCGCCCCTCGGGGGGTCGACCTCGCGACGGGCGGGTCGACCTGGCGGGAGCTCACGGCCGTACCTCCACGACGACCTCGCGCGACACCTCGGTCCGCGACAGATCGGCGCCCACCGTCCGCTCGACGCGCTCGACACGGACGACGTCGACGTCGTCGGGCGCCAGGTGCGCGGCGTCGAGCCAGGCGCGCACCATGGCGCGCTGCCGCTCCGGCTCCTGGTCGACGACGTCGTCGAGGAGGTCGGCCGTCGTCGCGAGGACGGGGTTGCCCGCACCGAAGCGCACGGGGGACCGTGCCCCGTCGGCATGCACGGCGACGAGCTCGAGCTCGGTGGCCGTGCTCGTCCGTACCATGCTGAACAGCCGGAACGAGGTGAGCGGCCACGCCTCGGTGCCCGTGGCCGCGGTCGCCAGGAGCAGGCAGACGACGCCGTAGGTGACCACCCGTGCGCGGACCGGTTGGGAGATTCTCCGCATGGCGGCGAGCGTCCCGTGGTCTCGCGCGCCGCCGCATCGGCCCGGTGGCGGGGACGCACACCGCCCGAGGGCGGGCAGGGAGCACCGCGTGACCTCCGCCCTGGGGCGGAGGCGGGCGCCCCGGCCTGCCCGCCCGAGGACGGTCCTCCGGCACGGGGCGTCCCGCTACCGTGGACGGGTGCCCCAGCTCACCCGTCTGCCCGTGTGGGCGCAGGACCTCGTGACCGCGCTCGCCGCGGGCCTCGTGTGGTTCACGGTCATCACGGTGATGGAGAGCGGCGACTACTGGTACCCCCGCAACCCCGAGTCGTACCGCGTGGCCGGGCTGTGGATCGTCCTGACCCTCGCCCTGCGCCGCGTCGTGCCGGGCCCGCTCTTCTGGGCCACGGCCATGCTCTACCCCCTCGCCCTCCCGTGGACCATGCAGACGCCGTTCGAGCTCCTGCCGCTCTTGGTCGCGGGGTTCGCCGCGACCCGCTCGGGCGCCGTCCCGTGGGCGCTCGCCGGCCTCGCCGGCGGCCTCTCGGCGTTCGCGATGCAGCTCTGGTCCCGACCGCACCTGACGTTCCCCCCGACCCCGTTCTCCCCGCTGTGGATCGGGCTCGCCCGGTCGCCGTCGGACGTGCTGCTCGCCCTCGCGCTCGTCCTGGGCGCGGTCGCGGCCGGCTACTTCTTCCGTCGCCTCGCGCTGACGTCCGAGCGGCTGCGCGAGCGCAACGCCGAGCTCCAGGCGCTCCAGGCGGAGCTGGCCGAGCGCGCGGTGCTCGCCGAACGCACACGGATCGCGCGCGAGCTGCACGACGTCGTCGCGCACCACATGTCCGCGATCGTCGTGCGGGCGCAGGCCGCGGACCGCGTCGCGGCGAACCAGCCCGACGCGCCCGCCGAGGCCGTGCGCTGGATCAGCGACGAGGGCAAGCAGGCGCTGACCGCGATGCGCTCGGTCGTGCAGGTGCTGCGCCGCGGCACGGAGGCCGACGGCGGGACGGCGGCCCTCGCCCCGACGCCCGACGGCACCCGCGCGCCCGACGAGCTCCGCGCGGCCGCGCGCCGCCTGCGCGACGCGGGCCGCGCCGTCGACCTCACGCTCCCCCGCCCCTGGCCGACGACGAGCGCCGAGACCGGCCTCGCCGTCGTCCGCATCGCCCAGGAGGCCCTGACCAACGTGCTGCTCCACTCGCTCGCCCGCGGCGTCACGGTGACGCTGACCGACGACTCCCCCGACCTGCGCCTGCGCGTCCACGACCCGGGCCCTCCCCTGCCGAGCACCGAGGGGCGCCAGGGGCACGGCCTGACCTCCATGCGCGAGCGCGCGCTCGCCGCCGGGGGCGACCTGGCCGCCGGGCCGGACGGGCGCGGCGGCTGGACCGTCGAGGCGCGCCTCCCCCGGGAGGCGGCGTGAGCACGACGTCGCCCGCCACGACCGGGGACGACGGCACGCTGCCTCCCGTGCGCGTCGTCGTCGTGGACGACCAGTCGACGATCCGGCTCGGCCTGCGCATGATCCTCGACAACGAGCCGGACGTGACCGTCGTCGGCGAGGCCGGGGACGGCGAGACCGCGGTGACGATGGCACGCGCGCTGCGGCCCGACGTCGTGCTCATGGACGTGCGCATGCCGCGGCTCGACGGCATCGAGGCGACCGCGCGCCTCGTCGCGGACCCCGAGCTCGCGGACGTGCGCACCCTCGTCCTCACGACGTTCGACGACGACGAGTACGTGTACGGCGCGCTGCGCGCCGGGGCGGCCGGGTTCCTCCTCAAGGACGCGGACCCGCAGACGCTCGTCGACGCCGTGCATCGCGTCCGCGCGGGTGACTCGCTGCTCGACCCGGCCGTCACCGGGCGCATCATCTCGACGTACGTCGAGCTCGCACGGACGGCGCCGCTCGGGCCGGACGCCGCCGAGACCGGCGCACCCGTGACGGGGCTGGACGCCGCGACGCCCCGCGAGCGCGAGGTGCTGCTCGCCGTCGCGCGCGGGCTGTCGAACCGCGAGATCGGCGCGGAGCTGCACCTCACCGAGGCGACCGTGAAGAGCCACGTGCGCTCGCTGCTCACCAAGGTCGGGCTGACCAACCGCGTCCAGCTCGTGATCCTCGCCTACGAGGCCGGGCTCGTGCGCCCGGGGACGCGCGCCTGACGTCTCGGGGACGCACAGGGGACGCAACGGGGGACGTCCGGAGGACGCACGGAGCCCGACGGCGGAAGGGGACTCGCGCCGTCGGGCTCCGGGTTTCGTGGGGCCAGGAAGGGTCAGCCGGCCGCCACGGTCTCGGCAGGCGGGGTCGCCGCCTGCCCGTCCTCGGCGCTCGCGGCCTCGTGGGCCGCGAGCCGCTCCGCGCGCACGACCTCGCGGCTGCTGCCGCGGTAGGCCGCGACGAGGATGTCGCGCATGTCCTCCAGGACCGGCATCCGCGGGTTCGCGGGGGCGCACTGGTCCTCGAACGACCGGAGCGCGAGGTCGTCCAGGCGGCTCAGGAACGCCGTCTCGTCGACGCCCTGCGCGGCGAACGTCGACTCGATGCCCACCTTGGCGCGCAGCTCCTCGACCGCCTTCGCGTACGACTCGACGCCCTCCTCCGGGGTGGAGGCCGGGAGGCCGAGGTGCTTCGCGATCTCCTGGAACCGCTCGGGAGCCACGTAGCGCTCGTACTTGGGCCAGCTCGTGAGCTTGGTGGGCACCTGGCCGTTGTAGCGGATCACGTGCGGCAGGAGCACCGCGTTGGTGCGCCCGTGCACGAGGTGGAACGTCGAGCCCACGGTGTGCGCCATGGCGTGCACGATGCCGAGCATCGCCGAGCCGAACGCCATGCCCGCGATGGTCGCCGCGTTGTGCATCTTCTCGCGCGCCTTCGGGGCGGCCGCACCCTGGGTGACCGAGTCCTCGATGTGCTCGAAGACCATCTTGATCGCCTGCAGGCACAGCCCGTCGGTGAAGTCGTTCGCGTAGACGGAGACGAACGCCTCGGTCGCGTGCGTGAGGGCGTCGAAGCCCGAGTCGGCCGCGAGCTTCGCCGGCATGGTGTCCGTGAGCACGGGGTCGACGATGGCGACGGTCGGGGTGAGCGCGTAGTCCGCGAGCGGGTACTTGAAGCCCGTCTCCGGGTCGGTGATGACCGCGAACGGCGTCACCTCCGCGCCGGTGCCCGACGACGTCGGGATGCACACGAGCTTCGCCTTGCCCCCGAGCTCCGGGAACTTGTACGCGCGCTTGCGGACGTCGAAGAACTTCTCGCGCATGTCGGAGAACTCGATCTCCGGGTGCTCGTAGCGCAGCCACATGACCTTGGCCGCGTCCATCGGCGAGCCGCCGCCGATCGCGATGATCGTGTCCGGCTCGAAGTCCCGCATCGACTCGGCGCCGCGGTTCACGGTGCCGACGCTCGGCTCCGGCTCGACCGCGTCGATGATCTGGATCGCGACCTTCTCCTCGCGGCGGGCGAGGACGTCCAGCACGCGGTCGACGACGCCGATGCGGCTCATGACCTTGTCGGTGACGATCGTGACGCGGTGCACGTCGCGCATCTGCGCGAGGTACTGGATCGAGTTCGGCTCGAAGTACGTCTTGGCGGGCACCTTGAACCACTGCATGTTGTTGTTGCGCCGCCCGATCCGCTTGACGTTGATGAGGTTGACCGCCGACACGTTGTTCGACACCGAGTTCGCGCCGTAGCTGCCGCACCCGAGAGTGAGCGACGGGAGCAGCGCGTTGTAGATGTCGCCGATGCCGCCGAGCGACGTCGGGCTGTTCCACAGCACGCGCACGGCCTTGACCCGCGAGCCGTACCGCTCGACGAGCTCCTGGTCCGCCGTGTGGATGGCGGCCGAGTGCCCCAGGCCGTCGAGCTCGACCATGCGCTCCGCGAGGCGGACGCCGTGCTCGGTGTCGCGCGCGCGCAGCACGGCGAGGACGGGCGTGAGCTTCTCGCGGCTCAGCGGCTCGTCCGGGCCGACGTCGTCGATCTCCGCGAGGATGATCGACGTGTCGTCGGGGACCTCGAACCCGGCCTCGCGCGCGATCCACACGGGCGACTTGCCGACGACCTTCGGGTTGAGCTTGGCGCCGGCGCAGTTCGTGCCGTTCGCCTCGACCCCGAAGATCAGGCGCTCGAGCATCGCCTTCTCGGCGGGCGTCGCGCGGTAGGCGTGCAGACGGGCCAGCTCGCGCATCGCGTCGTCGTAGATCACGTCGTCGAGGATGAGCGCCTGCTCCGACGCGCAGACCATGCCGTTGTCGAACGACTTCGACATGACGACGTCGTTGATCGCGCGGCCGAGATCGGCGCTCTTCTCGACGTAGGCGGGGACGTTGCCGGCCCCGACGCCGAGCGCGGGCTTGCCGGCCGAGTAGGCGGCGCGGACCATGCCGTTGCCGCCCGTGGCGAGGATGAGCGCGACGCCCGGGTGGTGCATGAGCGTGTTGGTCGCCTCGATCGACGGGTGCTCGACCCACTGGATGCAGTCGTCGGGCGCGCCGGCCGCGACCGCGGCGTCGCGCACGATGCGGGCCGCCTCGACGGACGAGCGCTGCGCGCTCGGGTGGAACGCGAACACGACGGGGTTGCGCGTCTTGAGCGCGATGAGCGACTTGAAGATCGTGGTCGACGTCGGGTTGGTCACCGGCGTCACCGCGCACACGACGCCGACGGGCTCGGCGATCTCGACGACGCCCGTGAGCTCGTCACGGCCGATGATGCCGACCGTCTTGAGGTTCGCCATCGAGTTGGGCACGTGCTCGCACGCGAAGATGTTCTTGGTCGCCTTGTCCTCGAAGACGCCGCGCCCGGTCTCGGCGACGGCCATCTGCGCGAGGTGGCCGTGCTGGTGCAGGCCCGCGACGGACGCCTTGAGGACGATCCGGTCGACGTCCTCCTGCGTGAGGCTCATGTACTGGTCGAGCGCCTTGCGCGCTCGCTCGACGAGGACGTCGATCTCCTGGGTCGTGCGGGTGTCCTCGGTGCGGTTCTCGACCTTCGTGCCGGCGCTCTTCGCGCTCATGCGTCCCCTCCGGTGCCCGGCCGGGGCCGGGCGTCGGGCCGCGGGTGCTGCCGGGGCCGGATTGCCCCGGCTCCTTCAGCGGTCTCTCTACTTGTGAATGTTTTCACAAGCCTGTCGGTGGAGCAAGACTGGAGGGCCGTTCGAGGTCGAAGGTCCCGGTCCCCCGGTGACCTCCGCACCACCGCCCGCGCCGCCGTAGGGTGGGGGACCATGACCGCCGAGCAGACGACGAGCCCTGCGCCCGCGCCCCAGAACCCCTCCGAGACCGCTCTCCCCGACGACGGCGCGCCCCACGACCCGTACCTCTGGCTCGAGTCCGTCGAGGGCGACGAGGCGCTGGCCTGGGTCCGCGCCCGCAACGCCGAGGTCGCCGACACGCTCGAGGTCGCCGACGAGTTCGCCACGACCGAGCGCGCGATCCGTGAGGTGCTCGACTCCGACGCCAAGATTCCCGAGGTCTCCAAGATCGGGGACCGGTACTACAACTTCTGGCGCGACGCGCAGCACGAGCGCGGCCTGTGGCGCCGCACGACGCTGGACTCCTACCGCACCGACGACCCCGAGTGGGAGACCGTGCTCGACCTCGACGCGCTCGCCGCGGCCGAGGGCGAGTCGTGGGTGTGGCACGGCGCGAGCGTCCTGCGCCCGACGCCCGAGCAGCTCGCCGCGGGCGAGCCGTGGCGCCACGCGCTCGTCGAGCTCTCCCCCGGCGGCTCCGACGCCGACGTCACGCGCGAGTTCGACCTCGTCGAGAAGCGGTTCGTCGCGCCGGAGGACGGCGGCTTCCACCGCGCCGAGGCCAAGGGCTCGCTCGGGTGGATCGACGCCGACACCGTCTACGTCTTCACCGACTTCGGCGAGGGCACGCTCACGCCGTCCGGGTACCCGCGCGTGGTCAAGCGCTGGACGCGCGGCACCCCGCTCGACGCCGCGGTGACCGTCTACGAGGGCACCGACGAGGACATGTACATCTCCGCCTGGCGCTCGCACACGCCCGGGTTCGAGCGCGACTTCGTCCACCGCTCCAGGGCGTTCTACTCCGACGAGCTCTACCTCGCCGAGCGCACCGGCACGCCTGAGCAGCGCCTGACGAAGATCGACGTGCCCGACTCCGCCGAGGTCGGCGTGCGGCGCGAGTGGATGCTCGTCGAGCTGCGCGACGACTGGACAGTCGGCGGGACCACGTACCGCGCCGGGTCGCTCCTCGCGGCACGGTTCGACGACTTCCTGGCGGGCGACCGCGGCTTCACCGTGCTCTTCGAGCCTACGGCGACGACGTCGCTCGCCGGCGCGACGTGGACGCGCCACCACCTCGTGGTCAACGTGCTCGACGACGTGAAGAACCGCCTGCACGTGCTGACGCCGCCGGAGGCCGCCGCGCCCGGGGGCGGCGGGACCGCCGTCGGGCAGGACACCGCCGACGCGCCGTGGGTGCGCTCCGAGATCCCCGGCCTGCCGGAGCTCGGCACGGTCGCCGTCGGGGCCGTCGACCCCGTCGACACCGACGACCTGTGGCTCGTCACGACCGACTACCTCACGCCGACGACGCTCTCGCTCCTGTCGCTCGGGGAGCGTCCCGGCGACGCCGGTGCGCCCGAGGTCGTCAAGTCCAACCCCGCGTTCTTCGACGCCGACGGCATGACCGTCGCCCAACACTTCGCCACGTCCGACGACGGCACGCGCGTGCCGTACTTCGTCGTCGGCCGCGCGGACCTCGTCGCGGGGGCGGGCGACGGCGGCACGGGGACCGCGCCGACCCTGCTGTACGGGTACGGCGGCTTCGAGATCTCGCTCACGCCCGCCTACTCCGGCGCGCTCGGCCGGGCCTGGCTCTCGCGCGGCGGCGTCTACGTCGTCGCGAACATCCGCGGCGGCGGCGAGTACGGCCCGGCCTGGCACCAGGCCGCGCTCAAGGCGAACCGGCACCGCGCGTACGAGGACTTCGCCGCCGTCGCGCGCGACCTCGTGGCCCGCGGGATCACGACCCACGAGCACCTCGGCATGGAGGGTCGCTCCAACGGCGGCCTCCTCGCGGGCAACATGCTCACGCAGTACCCCGAGCTCTTCGGCGCCGTGATCGTCGGCGTCCCGCTGCTCGACATGCGCCGGTACACCCAGCTCCTCGCCGGGGCGTCGTGGGCCGCGGAGTACGGCGACCCGGACGACCCGGAGCAGTGGGAGTTCATCCGCACGTTCTCGCCGTACCACCTGTTCGACGCCGAGCGCGAGTACCCGCCCGTGCTCTTCACGACGTCGACCAAGGACGACCGGGTCCACCCGGGCCACGCGCGCAAGCTCGCCGCGAAGATGCTCGGCGAGGGCAAGGACGTCACCTACTACGAGAACATCGAGGGCGGCCACGGCGGCGCGGCGAACAACGCCCAGGCCGCGCACATGGCCGCGGTGCACTACCGATTCCTCGCCGAGCGCCTCGGCTGACGTCTGCTCAGGAGTCGTCGTCCACGTCGACGGGGACCAGCACCACCTCGTCGGCGTGGATCACGATCTTCTCGTCCGGGCACACCGGCCCGTCCACGACCTCCTCGGCCCCGGACGCCCGCACGACCGTCACGTCACCCGGCGTGCAGCCGTAGTCGAGGAGCACGACCCCACCGCCCCCGTCGACCTCCGACTCCTCGTCCCCGGTCCGGACGGTCACGACCTCCCCGCTGTCGTTGGCGACCTCCAGGTCCCCGCCGCCGTCGCACGCCGACAGCACCGCCCCCACGCCGACGCCCGCGACCGCAACGGTCCACGCGCGCCCGTACCGACGACCGCTCATCTCTTTCCCCCGCGCTCGACCGACCCGCTCTCGTCGGCAACCTACCGCCGTCGGCGCACCACGACCTGGGACGACGCGGGGAGATCCCGGGCAGTTCCCGCGAGCGTCCCCGGCGTGAGGCCAGGTCCCGTGCCGGCATGGCCGGGTCCACGGCGGAGACCGCGTGCGGCAGGGGGAAGGTGCAGGCGAACCCGACACGGCGGGCGGTCACCCGGGTGAGGACCGACCAGGGCGAGCCGACGTTGGGCGGGGTGGGTGGTGGTGCCGCGTCGTGGCGGGCCTGGCGGGAGCCGCGAGGAACGAGCGGCGGATGGTAGACGCGGCACCACCACCCACCCCGCCCACCCAGGGCGACCACGCGCCGTCGAACCCAAGAACCACGGCTCTCCCTCGCGCGACCACGGCTCTACCTCGGCGGGCCGGAGCGCCGCCACGGAAGAGCCCGGATCAGGAGTGCGGGACCGTCGCGGTGATGAGGGTGCCGTCGTCGCGGCGGTTGCCGGAGAGCGCGCGCAGGCTCGGGCGACCGGGCTTCACGGGGCCCTGACCGTCGAGCGCGACGCGCGCGACCTCACCCGGGACGACCTTGACCTTCTCGCCGCGCACGGTGACCTGCGCGCCGTCGCCGGTCTCGGCGTCGAGCTCGATCGCGTCGGGGAGCACGGTGACGCGCAGGCGCGACCCGTTCCACTGGACCCGGAACGTCAGCGACTCCCAGTCCTGGGGAAGGCGCGGGTCGAAGCTCAGCTCGCCGTCGGAGTCGCGCATCCCGCCGAACCCGCACGCGAGCGCGGACCACGTGCCGCCCGCGCTGGCGACGTGCACGCCGTCGGCCGCGTTCGCGTGGAGGTTCGCGAGGTCGACGAACAGCGACGACACGAAGTACTCGAGCGCGAGCTCGTGGTACCCGACCTCCGCCGCGACGATCGACTGCACGACGCCGGACAGCGTCGAGTCGCCCGTGGTCAACGGGTCGTAGTACTCGAAGTCGGCGAGCTTCTCCTCCGCGGTGAAGTGCTGGCCCTGGAGGAACAGCGCGAGCACCACGTCGGCCTGCTTGAGCACCTGGTAGCGGTAGATGACGAGCGGGTGGTAGTGCAGCAGGAGGGGGCGCTTGTTCGCGGGGGTGTGCGCGAGGTCCCAGATCTCGCGCTCGAGGAAGTGCGAGTCCTGCGGGTGGATGCCGATGCTCTCGGCGTACGGGATCGACATGTGGTCGGCCGCACGGACCCACTCCGCCGCCTCGTACGCACCGAGCCCGAGCCGGTCCACGAGCAGCGCGTAGTCCTCGGGGTGCTCGGCCTTCATGCGCTCGACGACGATCGCCGCCGCGCGGAGGTTGAACCGCGCCATGACGTTGGTGAACAGGTTGTCGTTGACGACGGTCGTGTACTCGTCGGGGCCGGTCACGCCGTGGATGTGGAAGTTGTCGTCGCCGTTCGCGCGCCAGAAGCCCAGGTCCTCCCACATGCGCGCGGTCTCGACGAGGATGTCGACGCCCTCGCGGCGCAGGAAGTCGATGTCGCCCGTCGCGCGCACGTACTGCACGAGCGCGTAGCTGACGTCGGCGTCGATGTGGTACTGCGCGGTGCCGGCCGCGTAGTAGGCGGACGCCTCCTCGCCGTTGATCGTGCGCCAGGGGAAGAGCGCGCCCTTCTGCGACAGCTCGGCCGCGCGCCGCCGGGCGGCGTCGAGCATCTGGTAGCGGAAGCGCAGCGCGTTGCGCGCGTACCGGGGGCTCGTGTAGGTGAGGAACGGGAGGACGTAGATCTCGGTGTCCCAGAAGTAGTGCCCGCTGTACCCGGAGCCGGTGAGTCCCTTGGCGGGGACGCCGTTGCCCTCGGCGCGCGCGGTCGCCTGGGCGAGCTGGAACAGGTTCCAGCGCACGGCCTGCTGGATGCCGGGCTGGCCGGGGACCTCGACGTCGGAGCGCGCCCAGAAGTCGTCGAGCCACTCGCGCTGGAGGGCGACCTGGGCCTCGACGCCGGTCTCGCGCGCGCGGTCGAGCGTGCGGCGGCAGCGGTCGACGAGCTCGCGCGACGGCACGCCGCGCGACGTGTGGTACGCCACGAGCTTGGTGAGCCGGATGGGCCGGCCGGGCTCCGCGTGGACGCGGAACACGTGCTTGGCGAGGTCCTCGTCCACCTGCGTCCGGACGTCCCACTCGTTCTCGGTCTCGAGCAGGTCGTCCGCCGCGACGGCGAGCGTCATGCCCGAGTTCGTGGCGCGGTAGGAGAGCACGAGCCGCTCGTCGTCGCCCCACTGGGACTGCGGCTGGAGCACCCGACCGGAGAACTGGTCGGTCTTGCGCGGGTCGAACCCCTCCCCGAGCGACGCGGAGCGCACGTGGTACTCGTCCTGGCCGTCCTGCCGGTTGAGGATCTGCGACGAGATCGCGACGGGTGCCGCGGCGTCGAGCAGCGTGACCTCGAACGTCATGATCGCCAGGTGGCGCTCGACGAACGACACCATGCGCTCGGAGCGGATCTGCACGCGCTTGCCCGACGGCGTGCGCCACAGCAGCTCGCGGCGCAGGACGCCGTCGCGCAGGTCGAGCGACCGCTCGTAGTCGACGAGGTCCGCGACGGGCAGCAGGAGCGGCTCGTCGTCGACGTACAGCCGGATGACCTTCGCGTCGGGGACGTTGACGATGGTCTGCCCGACGCGCGCGAACCCGTACGCCTCCTCGGCGTGCCGGATCGACCACGTCTCGTGGAACCCGTTGACGAACGTGCCGTGCGAGTGGGACTCGCGCCCCTCCTCGACGTTGCCGCGCATGCCGAGGTAGCCGTTCGCGACGGCGAAGAGCGTCTCGGTCACGCCGAGGTCCTCGGCGGAGAACTGCGACTCGACGAGGCGCCACGGCTCGGCCGGGAAGCGCAGGCGGTCCACGGTGCTCTGCTCGTCGGCGGTCTTGCGGATCACGCGCTCTCCTCGTCGGGTCGTGCGGTCGTGGTCGACGCCGCGGCGGTGCGCGGGCGGTCGAGGACCGTCGCGTCCAGCTCGCCCAGGTCGGTGACGACGACGTCGGCCCCGTGGGCTCGCAGCGCGTCCGCGCCCACGCCACGGTCGACGCCGAGCACGAGCCCGAAGTCCCCGGCGGCGCCGGCCTGGACGCCCGAGAGCGCGTCCTCCACGACGATCGCCTCCGCGGCCGGGACGCCGAGGAGCTGCGCCGCGTAGAGGTACGTGTCGGGGGCCGGCTTGCCGGCGATGTGCTCGCGGGCCGCGACGTTCCCGTCGACGACGACCGCGAACCGGTCGGCCAGGCCCGCCGCCGCGAGGACCGCGGGCGTGTTGCGCGACGACGACACCACCGCGACGGCTGCGCCCGCCCCGGTCACGGCGTCGAGGAAGCGGACCGAGCCCGGGTAGGGCGTGATGCCCTCGTCGGCGAACATGCGGTTGACGATCTCGTCCTTGCGGTTGCCGAGCGCGCACACCGTGCCCTCGCCGGGCGCGTCCGTGACCTCGCCGCGCGGCAGCTCGACGCCGCGCGACGCGAGGAACGTCGCGACGCCGTCGTACCGCGGCTTGCCGTCGATCGACGCGAAGTAGTCCGCGGCGGTGTACGGGGCGAGGCCGTGCGCGGCGCTGAAGGGCGCGAACAGCCGTTCCCAGGCGCGCATGTGGAGCTCGGCGGTGGGCGTGAGGACGCCGTCGAGGTCGAACAGCACGGCTCGCAGCAAGGGCATGGGGGTCCTTCGCGGTGAGGGGACGGGATCGGCGCCGGGCCACGTCCGTGCCGTCCGGAGAGCCGGGGCGCGGCCGTCCGCACGTCGCCGTCGTGACCGCCGCGCGAGGTCAAGCGTACGCACGACGAGCGGTGCGCGGGAAGCCGCCGAGCCGACGCCCAGGCAGCGCTCAGGCGTGGGCGCGCTCGGCCAGGACGTCGGCGACGCGGCCGAGGTTCGCGAGCAGCGCGCGGTGCTCGTCCGGGGTGCCCGCGACGCCGCGGCCCGGCCCTCCCCCGGCGGCGCGCGCGGCGCCCAGGAGCGTCACGTCGTCGAGCGCGGCGAGCGGGAGCCCGATGCGGCGCCACGGCACGCTCACCGCGTCGGCGAGCTCGCCCAGCGCGGGGCCGGCGCACTGCGACACCTTCGCGGGCGGGAGCGCGGCCCAGAGGCCGACGCCCCGCTCGACGGCACGCGCGACGGTCTCCCACAGCCGCTCGTCCCACGCGCCGAGAGCGAGGCCGACGGCGTCCGCGCCGGCGAGCACGACGGGCGCCACGCCCACCCACGCCGGACCCACGTGGACGACCGTCGACGCCGACGCGGCGCGCGCGGCGTCGAGCACGGGCCGCAGCCCGTCCACGAGGTCCGGGCCGGGGACCGCGCGCAGGCGCGAGTAGCCCGAGAACGACGGGAGCACGCCCGTCCCGACCTGGGCGAGCAGCGGCTCGTCCACCTGCACGACGACGTCCGCCCCGGGGACCTGCCGGCGCACCTGCGCGACGTGCTCGCCCACGGCCACGGCGAGCGCCTCGACGACCTCACGCACGGCGCCCCGGTCCGACAGCACGCGGTCGCCGCGCGCGAGGTACACGTCCGCGGCGAGCGTCCAGGGACCGGTGACGGTCACGGCGAGCGGCCCGGAGTACCCTGCGCCCGCGATGGCCAGCGCCTCGAGGTCCTCGCGCAGGTACGCGTCCGCCCGGCGCAGGTCCGCACCCCCGTGGTCCGCGAGCTTCCACCCGTGGGGGCCCAGCTCGACGGGGAGGCCGGGCAGCAGCGCGGCCGTCCGCCCGGTCGCGTCCGCGCCGGGACCGCGCCCCGGGAGCTGGACGAGGAACGGCACCCCGCGCACGCCCGTCGGGACCTCGGCGAGATCACCGAGCACCGTGAGCTGCGCCTCCAGCACGTCCACGCCCTCGCCGCCAGGCCACGGGCCGAGCCCGCTCACCGCGGTCATGCCGCACCCCCGCGCAAGTCCTCGTCCCGGGCGCCGAGCGCCCTCTCGTCACGAACCACGTGCCGACCACCTCTCTCCAGGAGCACACTGGGAAACCGAGCCGTGCCGCGACCCCGCCGGGGTCCGGGGGCCGCGCGGCCGCCGAGCACGAGGGTGTGCGGAAGGGCTCCGACATGGGAACGCACGAGAACAAGGCCACGGCGGTCGCCGTGCACACGCGGGCGATCCCCGGCAACCACGGCGACGCGCTCGCGACGCTGCTGGCGCCCGGGTTCCGCAACCACGACACGTCGCCCGGCTGCGACGGCGGCGCGGACGCCCTCCTCGCGACGATGCACTGGTACGACGAGGCGTTCGAGGACCAGCGCGTGGAGGTCCTGCACGCGGTCGCCGAGGGCGACCTCGTCGCGCTGCACGTCGAGCTCAGCGCGCGGCACACCGGGTTCTTCCGCGGTGTCGCCCCGACGGGACGCCGGTTCCGGGTGCGCGAGATGCACGTGCTCCGGTTCGTGGAGGGCCAGGAGGCCGAGCACTGGTGCGTGCGCGACGAGTCCGCGCTCGTGCGGGCGCTGGCTCACCCCGCGCCCGTCGGCGTCGGCTGAGCGGTCGGTCGCGCGGTCGCCTCGGCGGCCGGTCGCGCCGCGGCGCGGTAGGCCCGGTCCACCGTGGCCTGGCCGAGCACGCGCGCGCCGGCGTAGACGACGAGCGACTGCCCGGCGGCGACGCCCCGGAGCGGCGTCCCCGTGAGCTCGACCTCCATCGCGTCGCCGACGGCCCGGACCCGGGCCGCGACCGGGGCACCGTGCGCGCGGACCTGCACCTCGACGTCGGCCTGCTCTCCCGCCGCCGGGCGCGCGTCGTCGAACCAGACCGCCGCGCCGGCCTCGATGCGGTCGACGCTCAGCAGCTCGGCCGGCCCGACGACCACGCGGTTGCTCGCGGGCTGCACGTCGAGCACGTACCGCGGACGGCCGTCGGGTGCGGGGCGGTCGATGCCCAGGCCCTTGCGCTGGCCGACCGTGTACGCGTAGGCGCCGTCGTGCTCGCCGAGCACCGTCCCCTCGGCGTCGACGATCTCGCCCGGCCGCGTGCCGAGACGGTCGCGCAGGAATCCCTGGGTGTCGCCGTCGGCGACGAAGCAGATGTCGTACGAGTCGGGCTTCGCGGACACCGACAGCCCGCGCCGCGCGGCCTCGGCGCGCACCTCGTCCTTCGACGCGAAGTCCCCGAGCGGGAACATCGCGCGCGCGAGGCGCTCGGGCCCCATGACCGCGAGGACGTACGACTGGTCCTTCGCCGTGTTCGGGGAGCGGTGGAGCTCGCGCACCGTGCGCACCCCGCCCGGGGCCGACGCGTCGGCCTCCTCGCGCGTCACGACGCGCGCGTAGTGGCCCGTCGCGACGGCGTCGAAGCCGAGCGCGGTCGCCTTGTCGAGCAGCGCCTCGAACTTGATGTGCTCGTTGCAGCGCACGCACGGGTTGGGCGTGCGGCCCGCCTCGTACTCCGCCAGGAAGTCGGCGACGACCGTGTCCTCGAACCGCTCCGAGAGGTCCCACACGTAGTACGGGATGCCGAGCACGTCGGCCGCGCGCCGCGCGTCCCCCGCGTCCTCGATCGAGCAGCACCCGCGCGACCCGGTGCGGAACTGGTCTCGGTTGCGCGACAGCGCCATGTGGACGCCCACGACCTCGTGCCCCGCCTCGACCGCGAGCGCCGCGGCGACGGCGGAGTCGACGCCGCCCGACATGGCGGCGAGCACCCTCATGCGGCACCTCCCGCGCGGCTGGGGACCGCGGTGCGGGTGGGGCCTGACGCGAGGCCCGCCGCCCGCGCGCGCTCGACGGCGGGGGGCAGGGCGTCGAGGAGGCGCGCGACGTCGTCGGGCGTGGACGTGACGCCGAGCGTGAACCGCAGCGCGCCGCGCGCGTCCTGCTCGGGCACGCCCATCGCGAGCAGCACGTGCGACGGCTGCGGCACTCCGGCCTGGCACGCGGAGCCCGTCGAGGCCTGCACGCCCGCGGAGTCGAGAAGGTAGAGGAGCGAGTCGCCCTCGGCCCCCGGGAACGTGAAGTGCGCGTTGCCGGGCAGGCGGGCGGCGGCGCGGTCGCCGGACCCCGGCTCGGGCCCGCTGAGGAGGGCGTCCGGGACGCGCTCGCGCACGCCCGCGACGAGCTCGTCGCGCAGGGCCGCGAGGTGGGCGGCGCGCTCCTCGCGGCGCGCGACGGCCTCGGCGACCGCGACGCCGAACGCGCGGATCGCGGGCGCGTCGAGCGTGCCGGAGCGCACCCCACGCTCCTGGCCGCCGCCGTGCAGCACGGGGGTGAGCGGGGCGTCGCGGCGCGCGACGAGCGCGCCGACGCCGACGGGGCCACCGAGCTTGTGCCCGGACACCGTCATCGCGTCGAGGCCGCTCGCCGCGAAGTCGACCGGGACCTGGCCGACCGCCTGCACCGCGTCGGAGTGCACCGGGATGCCGTGCGGGCGCGCGAGCTGCACGACCTCCTGCACGGGCTGGAGCGTGCCCACCTCGTTGTTGGCCCACATGACCGAGATGAGCGCGATCTCGTCCGCGTGCTCGGCGATCTCCGCGCGCAGCGCCGCGAGGTCCACGCGGCCCTCGCCGTCGACGGGCAGCAGGACGATCTCCGCGCCCGCGTGCTCGGCCATCCAGAACGCGGGGTCGAGCACCGCGTGGTGCTCGACCGCGGACACGACGATCCGCAGCCGGCGCGGGTCCGTCGTGCGCCGCCCCCAGAACAGGCCCTTGATCGCGAGGTTGTCCGCCTCGGTGCCCCCCGCGGTGAACACCACCTCGCTCGGGCGCGCGCCGAGCGCCGCGGCGATCGACTCGCGCGCCTCCTCGACCGTGCGGCGGGCGGCACGCCCCGCGGCGTGCAGCGACGACGGGTTGCCGGTGCGCGACAGCTCGTCGACGAACGCCTCGCGCGCCGCCGCGGACAGCGGCGTCGTGGCGGCGTGGTCGAGGTACGCGGCCGCCGCGGGGACAGGGCCGGATGGATGGGTCACGGTCACCCAGTCTACGAACGCTCGCGGCGCTCGCGGTCCGAGGAGTGGGCGGCGCTGGACTTCCCGGCGAGAAGCGCTAGGTTGTGGGAGGTCTGCGCCCGGCCGTCGCCGGGCGCTCGTCCCGGTCGCAGGACCGCCGTCGCGCGCCACACGTCGCCGCGGGACGGAAACGTGCCGAGGACGAGACCGTCCAGCCACCGACAGGGGAAGTGGCATCTCGATGCCCGACGACGCCGCACCGCCCGCCGTCGAGGCCGCCGGGGACGTCCCGGTCGCCTCGGGCGGCGGCCGCCTGCTCTGGGGAGACCTGCCGCTCGCGCTGCGCGACGAGCTGGAGGCGGTCGCCGGGGGCCGGGTCGTGCAGGAGCGCTCGATCTCGTCCGGGTTCAGCCCCGGCCTCGCGTCCGTCCTCACGCTCGACGACGGCACGCGCCTCTTCGTCAAGGCGGCCCGGACCGCGGACGAGCCCGTGGCGGCCAACCTCCACCGCGCCGAGGCGAAGGTCGCGACGCGGCTGCCGCGCGCGGTCCCCGCCCCGCGCTTCGCCTGGGGTCACGGGGACGGCGACTGGATCGCCCTCGCGTTCGAGGTCGTCGACGGGCACGTGCCCGCCACGCCCTGGGACCCCGACGAGCTCGACCGGGTCCTGACCACGCTCGTCCGCGTCGCGGCCGTCCCGGGGGCCCGTGCGATGCGTCTGCCGCCGACCGGGCCCGACTTCGCCGACATGGCGACCGGGTGGCGCGCGCTCCGTGCGGACCCCGACCCGCGCCTGCCCGCCGTCGCGCCCTGGGCGGCCACGCACCTCGACGCGCTCGCGGAGGCCGAGCGCGGGGCGCTCGTGGCGTGCGAGGGCGAGTCGTTCGTGCACGGCGACCTGCGCGCCGACAACGTCCTGCTCACGCCGGAGAAGGTCTACCTCGTGGACTGGCCGCACGCGTCGCGCGGCGCGGCCTGGCTCGACCTCGCGATGTTCCTGCCCAGCGTCGTCATGCAGGGCGTCGTGGACGTCTGCGAGCCGGTCACGGTGAGCGCCGACGCGACCCGCCGCGCGCGGGGCGGCGCGTGGGCGGCGTCGACCTTCGCCGCGCACCCCCTCGGGCGTGACGTGCACCCCGCCGACCTGCGCTCGGTCGTCGCCGGGATCGCCGGGTACTTCCTGCACTCCGCCCGCAAGCCCGCCGTCCCGACGATCCCCCGCCTGCGCGCGTTCCAGCGCGCCCAGGGCGTCGCGGCCGTCGCCTGGCTGGAGCACCTCGGTCTCTGAGAGTCCCACCGCGGACGAGGGAGGGGCCCGGCGCCGTCGCGGCTCCGGGCCCCTCCGTCGATCGGGAGACGTCAGTCGCGCCAGACCTGGACGACGGACGGACGCGGGCCTGCGAAGGCACCCGTCGGCACCGGGGCGCCCGGCGTGAGGTAGTCGGGGAAGTACGACGCCTGCGCGTCGAACGACCCGTCCTCGCCCGGGTGCTGGACCGCCACGTAGACCATGCGGTCCGTGGAGTCCACGAGGGGCCCGCACGTCTCGGCGCCGCGCGGGACGGAGAGGAACTGCTCGACGCGACCGCGCTCGCGGCCGTCGAGCGTGACCTTGAACAGCCCGTCGCACTTCTGGATCGTGCTCGGCTGACCGTCGGTCGAGATCCAGAGGTTCCCCTCGGCGTCGAACGCGAGGTTGTCCGGGCAGGAGATCGGGGACACCTTCTCCTTCGGGTAGCCCGAGAAGTACGTGGAGGTGTTCGTCGCGGGGTCGCCCGCGACGAGCAGGAGGTTCCACCGGAACGTCAGGGACGCGGCGTCGTCGCGGTCCTCGACGATCTCCACGACGTGCCCGTCGCGGTTGGTGTTGCGCGGGTTCGGCTCGGTCGCGGCCTCGGCCGCCGCGGGCCCGCGCGACGTGTTGTTGGTGCACGCGACGTAGACGCGGCCCGTGACCGGGTTGGGCTCGACGTCCTCGGGGCGGTCCATCTTCGTCGCCCCGACCTTGTCGGCCGCGACGCGCGTGTAGACGAGCACCTCGGCGAGGCTCATGCCCTCGACCTCGCTCCGCCCGTCGAGGACGAGCGGGACCCACTCGCCCCGGCCGTCGAACGCGCCGTCGGACGGCACCGCGCCCGACCCGTCGATCTCGGACGCGGGCGAGTCGCCGCGGAACCGCGCGACATAGAGAGAGCCCTCGGTGAGCAGCGTCTTGTTGTGACGACGCGCCGCCTCGCCGTTCCCCGGGCGCATCGTGCGCGACGAGACGAACTTGTACACGTAGTCGAAGCGCTCGTCGTCGCCCATGTACGCGACCGCGTTGCCCCGGCGCGAGAGGATCACGTTGGCGCCCTCGTGCTTGAACCGGCCGAGCGCGGTGTGCTTCACCGGCGGCTCGTCGGGCGCGTACGGGTCGATCTCGACGATCCAGCCGAAGCGGTTGGGCTCGTTCTCGTACCCGGGGTTGCGGGCGTCGAACCGCGGGTCGTCCAGCTCCCAGCCGTAGCCCGTCGCGGCGTCGCGCAGGCCGTAGCGCGCGTCGTGGCCCGCACCCGACGTGCGGAAGTAGCCGTTGTAGTTCTCCTCGCCCGACAGCACGGTGCCCCACGGCGTCGTGCCGCCCGCGCAGTTGTTCAACGTGCCCAGCACGCGCGTCCCCGACGGGTCCGCGACGGTCTTGACGAGGTCCGAGCCGGCCGCCGGACCGGTGAGGCGGAACTCGGTCGTCATGTGCACGCGGCGGTTGTACCGGCTGTCGGCCACGTAGTCCCACGGCGTGCCCGTCCGACGGCGACGCACCTCGACCACGGACATGCCGTGCGCGGCGCGCTCGATGGCGCGGCGGGTCGCGGCGTCGTACGAGGCGTCGAACATGATCGCCGGGTTCGTGTACTCGTGGTTCGCGACGAGCAGGCCGCGCGTGCCGCGGCCCGGGCCCTTGCCCCGGCCCTGCGCGCCGGCGAGGGCGTGCTGACGCTCGAACGGCAGGATGTCGAGGTAGTCGTTGTTGTAGCCGAACTGCCGGGCCTGGGCCTCGGGGGTCTGGCGCGCGACGTCGAACGGCCGGGCGCCGCGCAGGATCGGGTCGCCCCAGCGGATCACCGGGCGCCACCGGTAGCCCTCGGGCACGACGAACGCGTCGCGCGCCGCGGGCTGGGGCGAGATCGCGCCGAAGGCCAGGCCCTTCTGCGGGCGGCCTCCGCCGAGGCCACCACCGTGGGCGGGCAGCGGCTGGGCCGCGGCGGGCGGGGCACCGACGGTCTGGGCACCGAGCACGACGGCCGCGGCGCCGACCGCGAGCCCGCCCAGCAGCGCACGGCGCGACATCGCGCCCGCGACGACGTCGCGGAACGTCTCGTTGGCGCTCTCGTTGGGGACCGGGTGCGAGCACGCGTCCGCGCACTTCAGCCGGCAGGTGACGGGGCTGCGCTTGCCACGCGCGTGCGGCGCGACGGACAGCAGGGGTCGATGCTCGGGGGCAGGCGTGATCGTCATCGGTCGTCTCCACAGGTCGGGGGGCTTCCCCGTCACCGGGGAGTCGGCCCGACGCTAGGAACGGTCGATGACCGGCCGGCCACCACCCGGAGGACGCCGGGTGAATTCTCGGCACCGGCTGTCCGCCCCCTGGGCGGCGAGCGCGGAGACGGACCGGTGCTCACGTACCGGTGGGTGTGCCCTCAGGCGCGCGCGAGCGTCCCGGCGACGACCGTCACGACGGCTCCCACGACGAAGACCGCGATGCACAGACCCCCGACGACCCGCGCGACGCGCAGGGCCGCCGGCGAGGGTCCCTCGCCGGGGTCCAGGAGCCCGATGGACGCGGAGCCGGAGTACGAGCGACGGAACGGCACGTGGAACTGCCGCACGTCGTGGTCGGTCAGGGCGGGCGGCGGCTCGTGCGCGAGCGCGGCCGCGACGCGCCGGTCCCGCAGGCGACCGGCCTGGAGCGCGTAGAAGGCCAGGACCCCGTACTGGCTGAGGTAGAAGATCCCCAGTGCGAGGACGGTGGCGCCGAAGCTCGTCCCCGCGACCGTGCCCGCGAGCCGGAGCACCACGACACCGGCGGCCGTGACCGCCGCTCCGAGCAGCAGCCACCACGGCAGGGTCGCCCACGCGCCCGAGCGGTCGCCCTCGTAGGGCGACGCCGACCGTACGGGCCGGCTCGAGTCCGCGAGCTGGTCGGCGAGGTTCGACCGCTCGTCCTCCCACCAGGCCATCGGGCCCCTAGCCCTGGGACGACCGGTGCTCGCGCAGCACCTCGGCCGCCTGGGGCAGCACGTCCGCGAGGTCGCCGACGACCGCGAAGTCCGAGATCTCGAACAGCGGGCACTCGGGGTCGTTGTTCACCGCGACGACGACCTGCGAGGCCTGCATGCCGCCGCGGTGGTGCGGGGCGCCGGAGATGCCCGCGCCGATGTACAGCCGCGGAGCGACGGTCACGCCCGTCTGCCCGACGAACTGGTCGTGCCAGCCCTCGTAGACGGCGTCGCGCGTCGCGCCCACGGCCGCGCCGAGCGCGTCGGCGAGCTCGATGACGGGACCGAAGTCACCGTTGGTGCCACGGCCCCCGGCGACGACGATCGCGGCCTCGCCGAGCGCCGGGCGCCCGGCGCCGGCCGACTCGTCGACCGTGCGGGACACGACGCGCGCCGCGGTCGCGGCGGGCGAGAGCTCGAGCCGCAGCGCAGCGACCTCGGTCGCCACGGCGACCTCTGCGGGCTGCGGCACGACGGAGTTCGCCCGCAGCGTGAGCACGGCGGGGTCGGTGACGATCTCGCTGCGCACGTCCCAGGACCCGGCGAAGACGCGCTTGTCCGCGACGAGGTGCGTGCCGCCGTCGGTCAGCGCGGACGCGTCGACGACGAGGCCCGCCTCGGTGAGGAACGCGAGGCGCGCCGCCGCCTCCTTGTTCGGGAAGGACGACGTGAGCAGGACGGCGTCCGCGTCGGACGCGCGCGTCGCGGCGGCGAGGACCTCGGCCACGACGGGCGTGAGGTGCAGCGCGTCGCCGGTCACGACCTCTCCGCCCGTCGACGGCTCCGCCTGGCGTACGAGCGCGACGCCGTAGGCGCCGAGCTGGGCGAGCACGTCGACGCTCGGCGCTTCCAGGGCGACGGCCTCGACGCGCCCCAGCGAGCGGCCGACGGTGATCAGCTCCAGCACGGGCGAGCGCAGCTCGGTGCCGGCGGAGTCGAGGAGGACGAGGACGGTACGGGTCCCGGGGGTGCTCATGTGCGGACGCCTCTCAGACCAGGTCGTTGCGGATGAGGAACTCGGCCAGGGCGCGCCCGCCCTCGCCCTTGTCGACGACGATCTCGGCGTCGGGGCGCGGCGGGCGGGGCGACGCGTCGGTCACGCGCGAGCGCGCGCCGGCGTCGCCGACGAGCGCCGGGTCGACGCCGAGGTCGGCGAGGCTCCACGCCTCCACCGGGCGCGTGCGCGCCGCCATGATGAGCTTGAAGTTGGGCATGCGCGGGTCGTTCGCGTGGTCGGTGACCGACACGACGGCGGGCAGCGGCGCCTCGAGGACCTCCTCGACGCCGTCGAGCTCGCGCGTGACGCGAGCCGTCCGAGCGCCGGGCTCTCCCTCGACCTCGAGCTTCCCCGCGAGCGTGAGCTGCGGGAGCCCGAGCTCCGCCGACAGGAGCGCGGGGACGACCGAGCCGAGCCCGTCGAGCGCGGCCATGCCGGTGACGACGACGTCCACCGGCGCCTCGTCCGCGAGACGGCGCACCGCGGCGGCGAGCACGCGCGCGGTGCCGAAGTAGTCGGAGCCCGCGACGGCGTCGTCGCTCACGCGCACGCCGCGGTCCGCGCCGAGCTGGTACGAGCGGCGCACCGCGCCGTCGGCGTCGGGCCCGGCCACCGTGAGGACGATCACCTCGCTGGTCTCGCGCTCGGCCTCCGGCAGCGCCTCCTTGAGGCGCAGCGCGGCCTCGACCGCGTTCTCGTCGAGCTCGTTGAGCGTCCCCTCGTCGGCCCGGCGCACGACGCGCCCGCCCTCGAAGCCCCGGTCCGCGTGGATGTCCGGGACGTACTTCACGGCGACGACGATCCGCATCGGCTGCTCTCCCTGTGCGCTGGGCGGTCGGCCGGAGAGGTTCCCGGCCCGCTCGGGGCAGCCTACCGGCGGGCGGCGGGACGAGCCGGTGACACCCGCCACAATGGACGGGTGCACGTGCCCCGCCCCTCCGCCGTCCCCGAACCGACCCCCGGCACCGTCCCGGCAGCGCTCCCGCTCCCGACGGGGCCCGTCGACCGGCACGCCCTCGTGCCGCCGCTCGGCGTCCGCGTCGCGGGCGACGGCGTGGACGTGGCCGTCCTCGCGTCGCACGCGACCGCCGTCGAGCTGTGCCTCGTGGACGTGGTCGACGCGTCGCTGCCCGCCCACGACCCGGCCCGCTACCGCGAGCGCCGCGTCCCGCTCGCCGGGCCGGCGTACGGCGTCTGGCACGCCCACGTCCCCGGCGTCCGGCCGGGGCAGCGCTACGGGTTCCGCGCGCACGGGCCGTGGGAGCCCGCGGCCGGGCTGCGGCACAACCCCGCGAAGCTGCTCGTCGACCCGTACGCGCGCGGCCTCGTGGGCGAGCTGGTCGACGACCCGGCGGTCCACGGCCAGGTCGGGAGCGACCCGTACGGCCCGGCGGACGCGACCGACTCGCTGCCGTTCGTGCCGCACGCGGTCGTCGTCGCCGAGCCGACCGGGACCCTGGCGCCCCGGCCGCGCGTCCCGTGGCGCGACACGGTGGTCTACGAGGCGCACGTGCGCGGCCTCACGCAGCGGCTCGAGGCCCTGCCCGAGCACCTGCGCGGCACGTACGCGGGCGTCGCGCACCCGGTGACGATCGAGCACCTGCGGTCGCTCGGCGTGACGACGGTCGAGCTCCTGCCGGTGCACGCGAACGTGCCGGAGCCGCACCTGCTCGCGAGCGGCCGCACCAACTACTGGGGCTACTCGACGCTCGGGTTCTTCGCGCCCCACGCCGCGTACGCGACGCGCGCGGCGCGGGAGGCCGGGCCGGGCGCCGTCCTCGACGAGGTCCGCGGCATGGTCCACCTCCTGCACGAGGCGGGGATCGAGGTGCTGCTCGACGTCGTGCACAACCACACGTGCGAAGGCGGCGCCGACGGGTACCACCTGTCGTGGCGCGGGCTGGACAACGCCGGCTACTACCTGCACGACGGCGGCTCGCCCGCCCGGCTCGCCGACGTCACCGGGACGGGCAACTCGCTCGACTTCCGGCGCCCGGCCGTGGTGCGCGCCGCCCTGGACTCGCTGCGGTACTGGGCGGAGGTCGTGGGGGTCGACGGGTTCCGGTTCGACCTCGCGGTCACGCTCGGGCGCGGAGCGGCCGGGTTCGACCCCGACCACCCGTTCCTCGTCGCCCTGCAGACGGACCCGGTGCTGTGCGGGCTCAAGCTCGTCGCGGAGCCGTGGGACGTGGGACCCGGCGGCTGGCGGACCGGCCAGTTCCCGCCGCCGCTCGCCGAGTGGAACGACCGGTTCCGCGACGCGGCGCGGCAGTTCTGGCTCGCCGACGCGCGCGAGGCGTCCCACGGGCGGCCCGGCCACGGCGTGCGCGACCTCGCGACCCGCCTCGCGGGGTCGGCGGACCTGTTCGGCCACTCCGACCCGCCGCTGCTGCGCGGACCCGTCGCGTCGGTGAGCTACGTGACCGCGCACGACGGGTTCACGCTCGCCGACCTCGTCGCGTACGACCACAAGCACAACCTCGCGAACGGCGAGGACAACCGCGACGGGACGGACGACAACCGTTCCTGGAACCACGGTCTCGAGGGCCCGGTCGCGGCACCCGACGCGCGGGCGGGCGGGGGGCCGGGCGCGGGAATCGACGCGCTCGGGATCGGAGTGGAGATCGCGCCCCTGCGCCGCCGGTCGATCCGCAACCTCCTCGCGACCCTCGTCCTCGCCGCCGGCACCCCCATGCTCACCGCGGGCGACGAGATGGGGCGGACGCAGCGCGGCAACAACAACGCCTACGTGCAGGACGACGAGACGTCCTGGGTGTCGTGGGACCTCTCGCCGTGGCGCAAGGACCTGCTCGCGACGGCGCGGTACCTGCTCGCCCTGCGGCGCGAGCACCCCGCGCTGCGCCCCGACACGTTCTACACCGGCCGCCCGCGGCCCAGCGACTCCTCGGGCGGGGGTGCCGGCGCACGGGGACCGGGGAGCGACGTGGGCGTGCCCGACCTCGTGTGGTTCGACGCCGACGGCGAGCTCCTCGACCACTCCGCCTGGCACGACCCCGCCGTCCGGACGCTGCAGATGCTGCGCACCGCCCCGGAGCCCGGCGACGCCGACGTGCTCATGGTGCTCGCGGGCGGGCTCGACCCGGTCGACGTCACGTTGCCGGGCGTGCGCGCCGCCTCGGACGCGGACGCCGAGCGCTGGGACCTCGCGTGGGACTCGGACTGGGAGCACCCCGAGGACCGGGACCGTGCGAACGGTGACGGCACCGCCCGCGCGGGCGACGTCGTCGGGCTCGAGGCCCTGAGCCTGCGCGTCTACGTCTCCACCCCGCCGAGGTAGAGGCTCGGTCGCACGAGGTAGAGGCGTGGTCGCGCACGACTACCCGGGCCTGCCGGTGGCTGGACACGTGCTCTACTCTTCCCGCATGAGTGACAGCGCGGTCGACTCCTCCGTCAGCTCCCCCACGATCGAGAACCCCGAGGTCGTCGTCGTGGGGGCCGGCCTCGCCGGGCTCGTCGCGGCGACCGAGCTCACCGCGGCCGGGCGGCGCGTCGTCCTGCTGGACCAGGAGCCCGCCGCGAGCCTCGGCGGGCAGGCGTGGTGGTCGTTCGGCGGCCTGTTCCTCGTCGGCTCGCCCGAGCAGCGGCGCATGGGCGTCACCGACTCCGCCGAGCTCGCGTTCGACGACTGGCTCGGTTCCGCGCGGTTCGCGCCCGGCGCCGACCGCGGTGAGGGCCCCGACCGCCACGGGTACGCCTGGGCGCGCGGCTTCGTCGACTTCGCCGCGGGCGAGATGCGCGGCTGGCTGCACGACAAGGGCGTGCGGTGGTTCCCGCTCGTCCAGTGGGCCGAACGCGGCGGGTACCCGGTGACCTCGGGCGCCGACGGGACGGCCGCGGGAGGCCACGGCAACTCCGTCCCGCGCTTCCACGTCACCTGGGGCACCGGGCCCGCGATCCTCGAGCCGTTCGTGCGCGCCGCGCTCGACGCCCGCGCCGCCGGGCTGCTCGACCTGCGGTTCCGCCACCGCGTCACGTCGCTCGTCGTGACCGACGGCGCGGTGACCGGCGTGCGCGCGGAGGTCCTCGCGCCGTCGGACGTCGAGCGCGGCGCACCGTCGTCGCGCGAGGTCGTCGGCGAGGTCGAGATCGCGGCGAGCGCCGTCGTCGTGACGTCGGGCGGGATCGGCGCCAACCACGAGCTCGTGCGCTCGCGGTGGCCCCAGACGGCGGGCCGGCTGCCCGCGCGCATGCTCTCCGGCGTCCCCGACTCGACCGACGGGCTCATGATCGGCGTCGCCGCCGACGCGGGCGCCGCGCTCGTGCACGAGGACCGCATGTGGCACTACCCCGAGGGCATCGCGAACCACTCCCCCGTCTGGACCGACCACGGCATCCGCATCCTGCCCGGCCCGAGCTCGCTGTGGCTCGACGCCGACGGCAACCGGCTGCCCGCGCCCCTGTTCCCCGGGTTCGACGCGCTCGGCGCGCTCCAGCACGTCGCCGAGCGCGGCGACGACCACTCCTGGTTCGTGCTCAACAAGGCGATCATGGAGTCCGAGTTCGCGCTGTCCGGCTCGGAGCAGAACCCCGACCTCACCGGCAAGGACGTCAGGCTGCTCGCCCAGCGCGTCCTGCCGCGAGCCGTCGGACCGGTCGCGCGGTTCGCGGAGCAGTCGCCCGAGTTCGTCTGGGCCGACACGCCCGAGGAGCTCGCGGCCGGGATGAACGCGCTCGTGGACGCGACACCGGGCTCGCGCGGCCACGTCGACCCCGACGCCCTCGCGCGCATCGTCCACCTGCGCGACGAGCAGGTCCGCACCGGGCTCGGCAAGGACCCGCAGGTCGTCGCGACGGCGATGGCGCGACGCTACCGCGTCGACCGGCTCATCCGCGTCTCGCCCCCGCGCCCGCTCACGACGCCCAAGGACGGGCCCCTGCTCGCCGTGCGCCTGTCCGTGCTCACGCGCAAGACGCTCGGCGGGCTGTGGACGGACACCTCCGCGCGCGTGCTTCGCCAGGACGGCACGGTGCTGCCCGGGCTCTGGGCGGCGGGCGAGGCCGCCGGGTTCGGCGGTGGCGGCGTGCACGGCCACCGCGCCCTCGAGGGCACGTTCCTCGGCGGCTGCCTCTATTCCGGCCGCGTCGCGGGCCGCTCGCTCGCGGCCGAGCTCGGCTGACCCCCGCGAGGTAGAGGCCTGGTCGGCCGAGGTAGAGGCCTGGTCACGGGAGGTAGAACCGTGGTCGCTGAGGATCGTCCGTCGGCGTCGGTCGCGCACGGTGCCGCGGCGGGTAGGGTCACCGAGCATGAGCGTGCACGACGACGCGCCCCGAACCGGGCGACCCGCCCCAGCCTCGGGCACGGGACCGGTCAGGCACGACGATCCGGCCGGTCCGGGTGCCGTCGAGCAGCCTGGCACGGACCCGGCGGCCGCACCCCCCGACGTCGCCGCGTGCGAGCGCGTCTTCCGCCGCAACGGGCTGCCGCTGCTCGTCGAGGGGCACTCGCTCGACCGCGACGTGTTCGGGCGGTCGGCACCGTTCCTGCTCGTCGTGCTGCTCGCCGAGCTCACGGGCGCGATCCGGTCCGGCTGGCCGGCCTGGGCCAACGCGCTGGCGCTCCTGGGGGGCGCCGCGATCGTCGCGGCCGCGTACGCCGGCCTCAACGTGCTTCGTGGCCGCCCGTGGTCGACCCTCCCCCAGTCGGTCGGCGTGCCCGAGCTCGCGTTCTTCGTCCTCGTGCCCGCCCTGCTGCCCCTCGTGTTCGGCGGGCAGTGGGACGAGGCACTGCTCACGGTGGCGGGCAACCTGGTCCTGCTCGGGGCCGTGCGCGTCGTGGTCGGGTACGGGGTGCTGTCGTCGCTGTGGTGGGGCCTCGCGCGGGTGGTCGACGAGCTCGGCGCGTCGCTCCTGCGCCTCGTGCGACTGCTGCCACTGCTGCTCGTCTTCTCGCTCGTGCTGTTCTACAACGCCGAGGTGTGGCAGGTCTTCGACCGCACCCACGGCGTCGCGGACATCGTGCTCGGTGCGTTCTTCGCCCTGCTCGTCGTGGTCTTCGTCGGCCTGCGCGTGCCTGGGGAGGCGCGCGAGGCGCTCGCGGAGACCGTCGCCGACATGCCGGAGCACGAGCGCGCCGCCCGCTTCACCCCGCGGCAACGCGCGAACCTCGCCGCGATGATCGCGACGAGCCAGCTGCTCCAGGTGCTCGTCGTGAGCCTCGGGATGGGCTTGTTCTTCATGGCGCTCGGCACGCTCACCGTGACGCCGGAGGTCATGGCGCTCTGGGACGTCGACGGCGGCACGTGGGAGCGTACGTTCTCGCTCGCGGGCGGGGGTGGCGTCGGCGGCGCGGACCTCGTCGTCACGCAGACCCTCCTGCGCGTCTCGGTCGCGATCGCGACGTTCACCGGTCTGTACTACGCGATCTCCGTCCAGGTCGACGCCGTCTACCGCGAGGAGTTCGTCGACGGGATCCAGACTCAGCTCGCCGACGTCGTCCGCACCCGCTCCCGCTACCTCACCCTCCTGGACAGCCGCGAGGTAGAGCTTCCGGTCGCGAGGTAGAGCGCGCGGAGCTCTACCTCGCGGCGGGAGCCTCTATCTCGCGGAGCGTCGCGCGAGCGCTGCCCGGATGCGACGGAGAAGCACGTCAGGTTCGGCGAGGTCGTTCCACGTCACCCGCAGCACGAGCCAACCGGCCTCCACCAGCGCGTCGTGCCGGGCCTTCTCCGCGAGCAGCCGTCCCCGCGGGTCGCCGTACTCGCCGCCGGAGTACTTGACCGCTCCGTCGAACTCCACCGCGACGCGATGCGTCGTCCATGCGAGGTCGAGCCGGTACGAGCCTCGCCAGGTGGTCACCGCGAGGTTCGGCTCGGGGCGCGGGAGGCCTGCGTCGACCACCAACCAGCGGACCAGGCTCTCGCCCGGCGACTCCGAGCGCGCATCTGCCTCGGCGAGCACTCGACGCGCACGTCGCACGCCACGTCCACCGGCGGCCGCCGCCAGAGCCGCCTCGACCCGACGGACGTCAGCGCCCGCGCGGAGCCCCGAGTCCGCGACCACGATGCCCGCCACCGGGCTGAGAGAGCGCGCGCAGTCGACGATCGTGCGCTCCAGCGAGGTGACCGGGAGGCCGTCGAGCTCGCCACGGTCGCTCTCGGGCAGCGACGTCCAGTGCCTGCGGAGACCCGGGTCGGTCCGGCGCACGGACGGGTTCCCGAGCTGCGTCACGTGGACCTCGTCCGCGAGGCGCCAGGTCCACAGGCCGTGCAGGACGGCGGCGGTCGAGTGGCTGAACCAGTAGTCCGTCGTCAACCGTCCCGAGAGCGCCACGGCGCGCGCGACGACGGCCTCGCGCCGACGCTGTGCCGGCGAGGCCGCCGGGTCCGGCGGGGCCGCGTAGACACCCTGACGCACCCGCACGAGCGTGCCGCGGCGGACGCCTGCCACGATCTCCGCGCGCCGCTCCGTCGAGAACCGGACCACCGACGGCAACGGCGCAGAGGCGCACGGGTCGTCGTGACGCCCGGGCGGACGCCGTGCGTCCCGGGGACGGCTCACCGTCCGACGCGCCTGCTCGACCTCGTGCTCGTCCGTGCTCATGGGCACAGACTGTCCGAGCAGGCCGGCCACAGCCAGGGCTGGGCAGGGGCCTGTGGAAAACCGCTAGCGGTATGCGCCAGTCTCGTCACCGGCCGCGTACCGCGAGATAGAGCCTCCGGTCGCGAGGTAGAACACACGGGGTTCTACCTCGCGACCGGAGGCTCTACTTCGCGCGAGGCGTCACGCGTTGGCGACGAGGCCGAGCTCGGCGACGCTGGGGAGGCCGGTGTGCGTCGGGACGACGCGGACCGTGTACCCGAACGGGCCGGAGGCGTCGAGCACGACGTCGCCGGCGAACGCGTAGCGGCCGGCCTCGTACGTCTCGGCGAGCGCGAGCGGCTCGGCGGTGAACTCCTCGATGACGTCGGCCTCGCTGACGCGGCCGTGCACGACCTGCACCTGCACGTCCTCGGGGCGCAGGTCGCCGAGCGACACGTACGCGCGCACGGTGAGGCGGTCCCCGACCTGCGGGACCTCGCCGATGCCGGACGAGTCGACGTGGTCGACGCGCACCCGCGACCACCCGGACCGCACGGACTCCTTCCAGTGCGCGAGCTCGCGCGCCGGGGCGAGCCCGTCGGCGGCCAGCGTCCGCCCGGCCGCGGCGGCGGGCGCGTACAGGCGCGTGACGTACTCGCCGACCATGCGCGTCGCCTGGACCTTGGGCCCGAGCGTCGCGAGCGTGTGGCGCACCATCTCGAGCCATCGGCCGGGCACGCCGTCGGTGTCGCGGTCGTAGAAGCGGGGCGCGACCTGCTGCTCCACGAGGTCGTAGAGCGCGGCGGCCTCGAGGTCGTCACGACGGTCCGCGTCCTCCACGCCGTCCGCGGTGGGGATGGCCCAGCCGTTCTCCCCGTCGAACCACTCGTCCCACCACCCGTCGAGGATCGACAGGTTGAGACCGCCGTTGAGCGCCGACTTCATGCCCGACGTCCCCGACGCCTCCAGCGGGCGCAGCGGGTTGTTGAGCCAGACGTCGCAGCCCGGGTAGAGCGACTGCGCCATGGCGATGTCGTAGTTGGGCAGGAAGACGATGCGGTGGCGCACCTCGGGGTCGTCGGTGAAGCGCACGAGCTGCTGGATGAGCCGCTTGCCCTGGTCGTCCGCAGGGTGCGACTTGCCGGCCACGACGAGCTGCACGGGGCGCTCGGGGTGCAGCAGCAGCGCCTTGAGCCGCTCGGGGTCGCGCAGCATGAGCGTGAGCCGCTTGTACGTGGGCACGCGGCGCGCGAAGCCGATGGTGAGCACGTCGGGCGACAGGACGTCGTCGACCCAGCCGAGCTCGGCCGGGGTCGCGCCGCGCTCGCGCCACGACTTGCGCACGCGGCGGCGTGCCTCGTCGACGAGGCGGCCCCGCATCTCGCGGCGGATCGCCCACAGCTCGCCGTCGCTCACGCCGCCGTCCCCGGCACCGCGCAGCCAGCCCGACGACGCGGCGTCGGCCGTGAGCTCGTCGAGCCCGAGCCGGTCGGCCTCGAGGGCCGCGAACGCCGGGTCCACCCAGGTGGGCGAGTGCACGCCGTTCGTCACGGACGTGATGGGGACCTCGCGCGCGTCGAAGCCCGGCCACAGCCCCTCGAACATGCCGCGCGAGACCTCGCCGTGCAGCAGCGAGACGCCGTTGGCGCGACCGCCCAGGCGCAGGCCCATGACGGCCATGTTGAAGACGGTCGGGTCGCCGCCGTCGTAGTCCTCGGCCCCGAGCGCGAGGACCCGCTCGACGGGCAGGCCGTCGACCGCCATGTCGCCGCCGAAGTACTGCGTGACGAGGTCGCGGCCGAACCGGTCGATCCCGGCGGGCACGGGCGTGTGGGTCGTGAACACGGTCGCGGCGCGCACCGCCTCGAGCGCCTCGTCGAACGTGAGGCCCTGCTCGACGAGCTCGCGGATGCGCTCGACGCCGAGGAACCCGGCGTGGCCCTCGTTCGTGTGGTAGACCTCCGGCTCGGGCGCGCCGGTGAGGCGCGACCACAGGCGCAGCGCGCGCACGCCGCCCACGCCGAGCAGGAGCTCCTGCTGGAGGCGGTGCTCGCCGCCGCCGCCGTAGAGGCGGTCGGTGACCTTGCGCGCGGCCTCGTCGTTGCCGGGCACGTTCGAGTCGAGCAGGAGCAGGGGCACGCGCCCGACGGCCGCGACCCACACGTGCGCGTGCAGCGTGCGCCCGCCCGGGAGGGCGAGGGACACGCGCGCGGGCGTGCCGTCGTCGTCGCGCAGCAACGTCAGGGGCAGGCCGTCCGGGTCGAGCAGCGGGTAGGTCTCGACCTGCCAGCCGTCGCGCGTGAGGGACTGCTTGAAGTACCCGGCGCCGTACAGGAGCCCGACGCCGACGATCGGCACGCCGAGGTCGCTCGCGCTCTTGAGGTGGTCGCCCGCGAGGATGCCGAGGCCGCCCGAGTACTGCGGCAGCACCGACGTGATGCCGAACTCGGGCGAGAAGTACGCGATCGCGGCCGGGAGCGAGTCGCTCCCCTCGTCCGAGGCCGCCCGCTGCTGGTACCACAGCGCGTCGTCGAGGTAGTGCCGCAGGTCGGCAGCCGCCGCGCGCACGCGCTCGACGAACGCGCCGTCCGCGGCGAGCTCCGCGAGGCGCTCCGGGCCGAGCGCGCCCAGCAGCGCGACGGGGTCGCCGTGCGCCGACGCCCACGCCTCGGGGTCGATGCCGGCGAACAGGTCGCGTGTCGGGGCGTGCCAGGACCAGCGCAGGTTGTGCGCCAGCTCGTCCAGGTCGCGCAGCTCGGCGGGCAGCAGGGTGCGGACGGTGAACCGTCGGATCGCTCTCACGGGGACGAGACTACGGGGGCTCGGGCCGCTGCACACCCTCGCGCTGTCACCCGCACGTAACGCTTGCATGAACTTTCACCCGGGTGCGCGCCGCCTGCGCGCACGGACGTGCGACGCGCCGACCCCCGCTCCCAGGTGCCTGGCCCCCGGCGGCCTCGATACGTTGTGCGTGTGACGACGACCCCTCCGGCCCGCGCGCCGCACCGCTCGCCCGTCGTCGAGGGCGGCCGGTGGCCCGCGAAGGCCGTCGTCGGCGAGATGGTGCCGGTCGAGGCGACCGTCTTCCGCGAGGGGCACGACGCCGTCGCCGCCACGGCCGTCCTCGTCGCCCCCGACGGGACCGAGCGCACCGCGCCGATGGTCGACGTCGCGCCCGGCCTCGACCGGTTCCGCGCCACGCTGCACCCCGACGCGGTCGGCGACTGGTCGCTGCGCGTCGAGGCGTGGAGCGACCCGTACGGCACGTGGTCCCACGACGCGACGATCAAGATCGAGGCGGGCGTCGACGTCGACCTCATGCTCGCCGAGGGCATCCGGCTCTTCGAGCGCGTCCTGGCCGACGCCGTCCCCCTGCCGGGCGCGGACGGCACCCCGGGAGCCCGCTCCCCCGAGGACGCGCGCACGCTCGCCGACGCGGCCGCCGCGCTCGCCGACGCGAGCCGGCCCGCGCAGGCCCGGCTCGCCGCCGCGACGTCGCCCGAGGTGCGCGACGTCCTGCGTCGCGCGCCCCTGCGCGACCACGTGACGGCGTCGGCCACGTACGCCCTGCGCGTGGAGCGCCCGCTGGCGCTCGCGGGCGCGTGGTACGAGATGTTCCCGCGCTCCGAGGGCGCGCGGCGGCTCAAGGACGGTCGCTGGCGCTCCGGGACGTTCACTGCCGCTGCCCGCCGCCTGCCCGCGATCGCCGCGATGGGCTTCGACGTCGTCTACCTCACGCCCGTCCACCCCATCGGCACGACCCACCGCAAGGGCCGCAACAACTCCCTCACCGCGCTCCCGGGCGACCCGGGCAGCCCGTACGCGATCGGCTCGAAGGACGGCGGCCACGACGCGATCCACCCCGAGCTCGGCAGCGACCGCACGTTCCGCGCGTTCGTCAAGGAGGCCCGGCGCCACGGGCTCGAGGTCGCGATCGACCTCGCGCTCCAGTGCTCGCCCGACCACCCGTGGGTCGCCGAGCACCCCGAGTGGTTCACGACCCGCGTCGACGGCTCGATCGCGTACGCCGAGAACCCGCCCAAGAAGTACCAGGACATCTACCCGCTCAACTTCGACAACGACCCCGAGGGCATCTACGCCGAGGTCCTGCGCGTGGTCCGCGTGTGGATCGACCGGGGCGTCACGGCGTTCCGCGTCGACAACCCGCACACCAAGCCGCTCGACTTCTGGGAATGGTTGCTCGCCGAGGTACGCGCGACGAACCCCGAGGTCGTGTTCCTCTCGGAGGCGTTCACCAAGCCCGCGATGATGCACACGCTCGCGCGCATCGGGTTCCACCAGTCGTACACCTACTTCACGTGGCGCAACACCCGCGACGAGCTCGCCGAGTACCTCGAGGAGGTCTCGGGCGAGGCCGGAGCGTACATGCGGCCGAGCTTCTGGCCGACGACGCACGACATCCTCCCGCCGTACCTCCAGCACGGCGGGGTGGCCGGGTTCGCGGTGCGCGCGGTGCTCGCCGCGACCGGGTCGCCCACGTGGGGGATCTACTCCGGGTACGAGCTCGTCGAGAACGTGCCGCGCCCGGGCGTCGAGGAGCAGATCGACAACGAGAAGTACGAGTACAAGCCGCGCGACTGGGCGCTCGCCGAGGAGATCGGCATCTCGACGCTGCTCACGCGCCTCAACGAGGTCCGGCGTGACCACCCGGCGCTGCGCCAGCTCCGCAACCTCACCGTCCACCCGACGACGAACGACCAGGTGCTCGCGTTCTCGCGGCACCTGCCCGCCGAGCACTCCCCGACCGGCGAGGCCGACACCGTCGTCGTCGTCGTGAACCTCGACCCCCACTCCCCGCAGGAGTCGAACGTGCACCTCGACCTCGAGGCCCTCGGCCTCCCGGCGCTCCCGGACGGCCACGACCCCTGGGCGCCGTCGTTCGTCGCGCACGACGAGCTGTCCGGAGAGAGCTACGGCTGGGGACAGGACGTGTACGTGCGGCTCGAGCCGATGCGCCAGGTCGCGCACGTCGTGCACGTGAGGCCCGCATGACGTTCCCCCGCGACGCTCGTCCGGTCCAGATCCCGAACCCCGTCCGGGGGCCGGCTGCCGGCCCCGCCCCCGTGCCGCCCATCACCGCGCCGGTCCCCGTCGCGGCGCTCCCGCCGCGCCGCCAGCCGGCCGCGCCCGTCGACGCGCGCCCCGGCCTGTCCGACGACCCGGACTGGTACCGCACCGCGGTCTTCTACGAGGTGATCGTCCGTGCGTTCTCCGACTCCGACGGCAGCGGGACGGGCGACCTGCGCGGCCTCATCGACCGCCTCGACTACCTCCAGTGGCTCGGGATCGACGCGCTGTGGCTGCCGCCGTTCTACCCGTCGCCCCTGCGCGACGGCGGCTACGACGTCTCCGACTACACCGCGATCGCGCCGCAGTACGGCTCCACGTCCGACTTCGCGGAGCTCGTGAGCGAGGCGCACGCGCGCGGCATGCGCGTCGTCATCGACCTCGTCATGAACCACACGAGCGACCAGCACCCGTGGTTCCAGGCGTCGCGCGCCGACCCCGAGGGCCCGTACGGCGACTTCTACGTGTGGAGCGACGACGACACGCGCTACCAGGACGCGCGCATCATCTTCGTCGACACCGAGACGTCCAACTGGACGTTCGACCCCGTGCGGCGCCAGTTCTTCTGGCACCGGTTCTTCTCCCACCAGCCCGACCTCAACTTCGAGAACCCGCGCGTCGCCGACGCGATGCTCGACGTCGCGCGGTTCTGGCTGCAGATGGGCGTCGACGGGTTCCGGCTCGACGCGGTGCCCTACCTCTACGAGGCCGAGGGCACCAACTGCGAGAACCTGCCGCAGACGCACGAGTTCCTGCGGCGCGTGCGGCGCATGGTCGACGCCGAGTTCCCGGGGCGCATCCTGCTCGCCGAGGCGAACCAGTGGCCGCGCGAGGTCGTGGACTACTTCGGCACCGAGGACGAGCCCGAGTGCCACATGTGCTTCCACTTCCCCGTGATGCCCCGCATCTACTACGCGATCCGTGACCAGCGCGCGAACCAGGTCCTCGAGATCCTCGCCGACACGCCCGACATCCCGCCCGGCGCCCAGTGGAGCACGTTCCTGCGCAACCACGACGAGCTCACGCTCGAGATGGTCTCCACCGAGGAGCGCGCGTCCATGTACGGGTGGTACGCGCCCGACCCGCGCATGCGCGCGAACGTCGGCATCCGCCGCCGGCTCGCGCCCCTGCTCGACAACTCGCGCAAGGAGGTCGAGCTCGCGCACGCGCTCCTGCTCTCCCTCCCGGGCAGCCCGTGCCTCTACTACGGCGACGAGATCGGGATGGGCGACAACATCTGGCTGCCCGACCGCGACTCGGTGCGCACCCCCATGCAGTGGACGCCCGACCGCAACGCCGGGTTCTCGACCGCCGACCCCGGCAAGGTGTACCTGCCGCTCGTGCAGTCGCTCGTGCACCACTACGGCTACGTCAACGTCGAGGCGCAGCTCGAGCAGTCGACGTCCCTGCTGCACTGGGTGCACGGGATGCTCAAGGTCCGGCGCCGCCACAAGGCGTTCGGCACGGGCGACCTCGTCGCGCTCGAGTGCGACAACGAGTCGATCCTCGCGTTCCTGCGCCGCACCGACACCGAGACGATCCTGTGCGTCGCGAACCTGTCCGCGACCGCGCGCTCGGCCTCGGTGCACCTGCCCGGGCACGCCGGCGCGACGCTCACCGACGTGTTCGGCGGGGCCCACTTCCCCGCCGTCGACGACGACGAGCGTGTCGTCATGACGTGGGGGTCGCGCGACTTCTACTGGCTCGTGGTGAGCGACCCCGCCTGACCGTGCGGCTCACCCTCGGTCCAGGAACATCTCCGTCCGGGTGACCACCGCGGCGCGCTCCCCGCACGCGTCGCACGTGAACCAGTGCACGACCGAGACGCAGTGGCTCAGTCGCACCGGCTCCTCCGTGAGCGTGACGGCCGGGTGCGGACAGTCCATCGGTATCCCTCCTCAGCGCCCGTGGGCGTGTCCGGACAGTGTGCGCGCCGCCACCCACAGCGCCTCGTGCGGCGGGCGAGGCGCTCGCGTGATGGCATGTAGGCGACCTGGACCCGGGAGGCACGTGTGACGGTACGGCGGACGGACCCGCCCTCGGCGGAGCTCATGGAGCTCCTGGACGCCTGGCTGCCCGCGCGGCGGTGGTACCCCGTCAAGGGAGTCGCCGTGCGCCACGTGCCGTGGCTGTCTTTCGCGCTCGACGTCCCGGCGTCCGCCGCGACGCCCGGACCGCCCGACGACGCGTGGCCGGGGACGCGCGTCGAGCTCCACCTGCTGCGGCTCGTCGGCGACGGCGTGGACCTCGTCGTGCAGGTGCCCCTCGTGCTCGAGCCGGTGACCCCGCCGGGCGACCCAGCCCTGGGCGACACGACGCCGGGCGGCGCGGCGCCGATCGGGACGCTCCCCCCGGGCGGCGCCGACGACGGCGGGTGGGTCGTGCACGACGGCGCCGCGCACCCCGCGTGCTGGGCGGCCCTCCTGGCCGTGGCGGAGTGGGAGAACCCGGGCACGGCACCGGACGGGGCGAGTCCCCGCGGCGGAGGCCCCGACGCCGACACCGACCTCACCGGTGGACGCGCGCTGAGCGTCGAGCAGTCGAACAGCTCGGTGCTGCTGCCGCGGGTCGCCGGCGGGAGCATGCTCAAGGTCCTGCGCGCCATCGCGATCGGACCCAACCCCGACGTCACCATCCCCCGCGCGCTGGCGGCCCAGGGCTGGGCCGGGGTTCCCCGGCCGCTCGCGTGGCTCGAGGTGACGTGGGACGCGGCGGACGACCCGGCCGCCGTCGACCCGGGCGCGGACCACCGACCGGGAGAGCCGACCGCGGGGGGCGGGGCGCCGCCGTCGGGCACCGGCGCGGGTCCGGCGGCGACCCGCTCCGCGCACCTGGCGATCCTCAGCGAGTTCGTCGAGGGCGCGCGCGACGGGTTCGACCTCGCCTGCTCCTACGCGGGGCAGGACGCCTCGTTCGCCGACCTCGCGGCCGACCTGGGACGCGTCCTCGCCGACCTGCACGGCGCGCTCCGCAGCGCGTTCGGCGTGGGCTCGCCCGTCGACGCGCGCTGGCTCGTCGCGGACCTGCGACGGCGCGCGGACGAGGCCGTCGCGTCCTCCAGCGCGCTCGGACGGCGCGCGGCGGACGTCGCCGCGTTCTGGGACCGGACGTCCGCGCGGCTCGCGAACGTCACGCGCGTCCCCGACGCGCTCCCCCGGCTCCAGACCGTCCACGGCGACCTGCACCTCGGCCAGGTGCTGCACGCACGCCGGTTCGGCTGGAAGGTGCTCGACTTCGAGGGCGAGCCCCTGCGGCCCGTCGCGGAACGCACGCGCCCGGACCTCGCGCTGCGCGACGTCGCCGGGATCGTGCGGTCGTTCGACTACGCCGCCGCCGTGGGGCGCGCGCGCGACGCCGCGTGGGCCGTCCAGGCACGCACCGCGTTCCTCGACGCGTACGACCGGGCCGACACGGCCGGCGTCGACCGCGCGACGTCCGAGGCGCTCGTGCGGGCGCTCACGCTCGACAAGGCGCTCTACGAGGTCGTGTACGAGTCGCGCAACCGCCCGGACTGGGAGCCCATCCCCCTCGCCGCCGTGGACCGCCTGCTCGCGGGCAACGCCTGACCCGGGAGCCCTGGAGGGAGGAACCCGGTCGGTCGCCGGGTCCCTCCCTCCGGACACGGGTCAGCGCCGACCGCGACCGGTGACGAGCTGGTTCGTCGAGCGCAGCACGCGCGGGGCGACGAGGGCCCCGGGCTCGACGCCTGCGAGCGCCGCGTCGGGTCCGGTGACGTGGAACGTCACGGACTCGCCGGGCAGGAGCGTGACGAGCATGTCGTCCGCGCGCAGACCCGGGTGGAGCTTGTCGGCCAGGAGCGCGACGTCGCGCACGAGGTTCTCCGCCGTCACCCGCACGGCCCACCCGGCGGGCTCGCGGTGCACCTCGGTGACGAGGCGCGGTGGCGTGAGCGACGCGTCGCGCGGCTCGGCGAACCACCACAGCGCGCGAGCTCCGCCGAGCGTCGCGACGAGCAGCTCGGCCGCCGCGTCGTCGGGCGTCGCGACGTCGCGCGGCACCTCGATGCTGGTCGTCCCGCGCGCGTCGACCCGGGCCGGGACCGACGTCACCCGCCGTTCCGTGCCGTCGAACGACAGGCGTCGCACCACGACGTCGCCCGACCACGTCTCGTCCGTGTCGTTGGCCACGACCACGACGAGCCGGTCGGTCTCGTCGCCGGCCGGGACGCCGCCGTCCGCCGACCGCGGCTGGACGGTGAGGAGGCGGTCGGCATGCGCGTGCGCGAGGGCGTGCAGGAGCGGCTTGGCGCGCCCGTCGCCGTCCACCGCGGCCCAGGACGTCACGGGCCAGCAGTCGTTGAGCTGCCACACCACGGAGCCCATCGTGCGCGGCGCCCACGAGCGCAGGTGCTCGACCGCGACCTGCACGGCGACCGCCTGGTTCCAGGACATCGCCCAGTGCCAGTCCTCCATGTCGTCCGGCAGCGGCACGTGCCGCACGAGGCCGTCGGTGAGCTTGTCGTTGCCCTGCGCGGCCTTCTGGTGCACGAGCATGCCGGGCGACTCGGGCGTGAGCGGGTCGTCGCTGATCGCGCGCGTGAGCGTCGACCACGTGGGCGGGCCCTGCCAGCCGAACTCCGCCATGAAGCGCGGCACGTCGTCGCGATATCGCGGCCAGTCCTGCCGGTTCCACAGCTCCCACGAGTGCATCGAGCCGTGGTCGGGGTCGTTGGGGTGCACGTCGAGGCTGCCCGACCACGGGCTCGACGGTGTGTACGGGCGCGTCCCGTCGAGCTCGTCGAGCACGCCCGGGAGCAGCTCGGTGTAGTACCCCAGTCCCCACGACTTGCCCTCGAGCCGCAGCTCCCAGCCCCACGCGCCGAAGCCCCAGATGTTCTCGTTGCTCCCGTTCCACACGACGAGGCTCGGGTGCGGGGCCAGGCGCGTGACGTTGTCGCGCGCCTCGGCCTCGACCTCCGACCGGAGGGGCTCGTCCTCGGAGTACGCGGCGCACGCGAACGCGAAGTCCTGCCACGTGAGGATGCCGCGCTCGTCGCACAGGTCGTAGAAGTCGTCGGCCTCGTAGATCCCGCCGCCCCACACGCGCAGGAGGTTCATGTTCGCGAGCTCCGCCTGGTCGAGCCGGGCGGCGTAGCGCTCACGCGTCACGCGGTGCACGAACACGTCGTCGGGGATCCAGTTCGCACCCTTGACCCACACCTCGCGTCCGTTGACCACGACGGTGAACGACGTCCCGTGCGCGTCCGGCGTGAGGTCGAGCCGCGCGTCGCGGAACCCCGTGCGCCCGGCCCACCCGTCGAGCGCGCCGTCGCCCGCGGCGAGGGTCACCTCGACGTCGTACAGCGGCTGCTCCCCGTACCCGCGCGGCCACCACAGCGCCGCGTCCGGGACGTCCACCGGCACGACGGCGGTCGTCGCGCCCGCGGGGAGCGCCACCTCGGCGTCGTGGCGGCCGGAGGGACCCCGCAGCGCGACGCGCACGGCGAGCGGACCGTCGCTGCCGGGACCGGGGGCGCCCGGGTCGAGCGGCGCGCGCTCGACGTCGACGTGCACCGCGACCCGGCCCGGCGCCGTCGCGAGGTGACCCGCCCGGGAGGACGCGTCGTCGGGCAGGTCCACCGAGACGAGCGGGCGCACGGACGCGACCCGCGCCGTGGACCAGGACTCGAGGCGCACCGGCTTCCACAGCCCGACCGACGGCGCGTCGATCCCCCAGTCCCACCCGAAGCTGCACGCGGACTTGCGGATCGCGTTGTACGGGTGCTTGTTGACCTGCGGGCGGTAGCCGAGCGCGAGGGACTCGCGGTCGGCGTAGCGCACGGGGGACGCGAACCGCACGACGAGCTCGTTCTCGCCCTCGCGCAGCAGGTCCGCCACGGCGACGCGGAACGTGCGGAACTGGTTGCGCGCGCTCAGGACGCGCGTGCCGTTGAGCGACACCGTCGCGACCGTGTCGAGCCCGTCGAAGGCGAGGTCGTGCCGGTCCAGGCCGGGTGCGTCGGACGCGGACCACGCGAACGTCGTCCGGTACTCCCAGTCGCAGCGCCCCACCCAGGCGACGAGGTTCTCGTGGTCGTCGAGGTAGGGGTCGGGGATCAGCCCCGCCGCGAGCAGGTCGGTGTGGGCGCTGCCGGGGACCGTGGCCGGGACCTCCACGCCCGCGACGTGCGCGGGGACGGGCCCCGCGACGGCGCGCGCCGTCCAGCCCGCGTGGAGCTGACGCCGGACGAGGCGCGCGGGGTCGGTCGCCGGCACGGCGGGTGCGGTCGGCGTCGGGGCGGTCGTGCTCGTCACTTGGTGGCTCCTGAGGTCAGTCCGTTGTAGATGTAGCGCTGCAGCAGCAGGAACGCGACCAGCGTCGGGACGATGACGAGCACGGTCCCGGCGGAGATCACCTCCCACTGTGCGCCGAAGGGGCCCTTGAAGCGGAACAGCGACGTCGAGATGACGCCGAGGTCCCGCTTCGGCATGTAGAGCCAGGGCAGGTAGAACTCGTTGTAGATCGCGATCCCCTTGATGATGATCACGGTCGCGATCGCGGGCTTGAGCAGCGGGAAGACGATGCGCGCGTAGATCGTCAGACGGTTGGCGCCGTCGAGCATGGCCGCCTCGTCGAGCGACCGCGGGATCGACTTCATGAACTGGAGGAAGATGTAGATCGAGATGATGTCGGTGCCCATGAACAGCACGATCGCGGCCCACCGGGTGTTGAACAGGCCGAGGCCGCTGACGATCTGGAACGTCGCCACCTGCGTCGTGACCCCCGGCACGAGCGTCGCGAGCAGGAACGCCCCGACGACGAGCCGCTGGCCCCGGAACGTGAAGCGGTCGATCGCGTAGGCGGCCATCGTGCCGATGATGATCGTCCCGGTGAGGGCCACCACGAGGATGATCGTCGTGTTGACGAAACCCTGGAGCATGCCCCCGCGCGTGAAGGCCGTGACGAAGTTGTCGAGGTTCGTCCAGCTCGACGGCGGGTCGAGCGGCCCGGTCTCGCGGAACTCGGCCTGCGTCTTGAAGGACGCCATGAAGATCGTCACGAGCGGCACGACCGCGACGAGGCATGCCGCGACCAGCGACGCGTACTTGAGCGTGGTGCCGACGGGGCCGAGGACCGGGCTCGCCCCGCGCGTCCAGCGCGCCCAGCCGGACCGGACCCGGTCGGTGGCCGACGGCGCGGGGAGCGGGCGGGCGGGCACGTCGCGCGGACCGGGGGCCGTCCGGGGCGCCGGGGCGTCCTCCGCCCGGGAGGCGTCGTCCTGCGCGGCGGACGTGCGCAGCGGTGCGGCGCTCATACGAGGTCACCTCTCTCGTCGGGGACGATGCGTCGCTGCACCCACGAGATGAGCAGGACGATGATCAGCAGGACGACCGCCATCGCCGAGGCGAGACCCACCTTCGAGAACGTGAAGGCCGTGTTGACGGTCTGGATGACGAACGTCTCCGACCCGTTCGCGCCGCCCGTCATGATGAACGGCATCTCGAACACCGACAGCGCTCCGGACACGGCGAGGATCACCGACAGCCCGATGATCTGCCGGATCCCGGGGGCGATGATGAAGCGGAACTTCTGCCAGGCGTTGGCGCCGTCGAGGTCGGCCGCCTCGTAGAGCTCGTTCGGGATCGACTGGATCGCCCCGAGGAAGAGCACGAAGTTCAGACCCATGTAGCGCCACACGCTCGTCGCGGCGAGCGAGACGTTGACGAGCGACGGGTCGCCCAGCCACAGCGGCGGCTCCGTGAACCCGAACGCGGCGAGGAACGCGTCGAGCGTCCCGCCGGGCCGGAAGAAGTAGAGGAAGACGAGCCCGATCGCGACCCCGTTGATGAGGTACGGGAAGAAGATGATCCCCTTGAACCAGTTCCGGAACCGCGTGCTGAAGCTGAGGATCGTCGCGAAGTACAGCGCGAGGACGAGCTGCACGGCGGCGCCCACGAGGTAGTACAGGCTCACGAGGAACACGCGGAAGATCTCAGGGCGCGTGAAGATCTCGACGTAGTTCTTCCAGCCGACGGGCTCCTTGACGGGGTCGAGCCCGTCCCAGGACGTGAAGCTGTACCACACCATGTTCGCCACGGGGACGTAGGTGAACAGCAGCAGCATGCCCACGGGGACGAGCAGGAAGAGCCACGGCGTGACCCGCCACCCGCCCTTGGTCGCTCCCCCGCCCGGGGCGGGACGACGTCGTCCCCTCAGGCGTGCCGGGCGCGTCGCTCGGAGCGCACCGGCCGGTCCGGTGACCGCGGCCATCGCAGTCGCCTCCTTCGTTCGTGCTCGCTGGGTCGTCGCTCGCCGGGGCCGGCGAGGCTCGTGCCGGGGGCGGTCGCGCCCCGGGCGGGGCGGCCGCGTGCCGTCGGGCGCGCGGCCGCCCGCCTCGTCAGCCGACGACCTCGGCGCGGGCCGTCGCCCAGCGGTCGTTGAGGTCGGCGAAGAACGACGCCTTGTCGCCGTCCGCCGCGCCGCGCGCGACGTCGATGTACTGGCGCCGGAACTGGTCGCCGTTGAGGTCGATCTCCGCGGCGTTGTAGATGTCGGCCAGGAGGTTCTCCTCACCCTCCGGCGCCGGGGCGATCTCGACCTCCTCGACGCCGAACGTCTCGAAGTCGGCGAGGATCTCCGGCGACTCCCCGCCCACCTGCGGCGCGAGCCCGCCCTGGCTCGCGGCGAAGCCCGACTCGTCGAGGAACCAGTACAGCCACGCCTCGGCGGCCTCCTTGTTCTCCGAGTGCTTGGAGATCGCGAGCTTGTAGTCCGCCCCGACCGTGGAGTGGAACGCGCCGTCCGTCTGCCACGGCATCGGCCAGAACCCGATGTCCTCGCGCGGGTTGCCCGCCGCCTCCGCGGCGTCCTGCATCTGCGTCACGGCCCACGAGCCGAGCACCATGCTCGCGACCTGGCCGGTGCCGACGAGGTTCTTGGACTCCTCCCAGTTCGTCGTGGTCGGGTCGGGCTCGGAGAGGCCGGCCTCCACGACGTCGAACAGGAGCGAGTCGATCGCGTACTGCTCCTCGCCCTCGGTCCACGGCGCGTCCTGCTCGGTGCGCAGGTTCACGGCCTCCGGGCCGTCGATCGAGCCCTGGTTGGACTGCCACTGCGTGAGCGGCCAGCCGTCCGCGTAGTTCGTGTAGTACGGGACGGTGTCGGGCGAGCTGTCCTTGATCGCCTTCAGCGCGTCGAGGAACTCCTCGGGCGTCGCGGGCGGTTCGGTGATCCCCGCCTTCTCCCAGACCGGCTTGTTGAGCACGTAGCCCATCGCGGTCCCGAACGTCGCGAGCCCGTAGACCTGGCCCTCGTACGCCTTGTCGTGGATGAAGCGGTACTCCTCGCCGAGCTCGTCGACCGTCCCGAGGGGCTCGAAGAAGGTCGAGAGCTGGTCCGCGTCGACGGTGTTCGGGATGAGCAGGACGTCGCCGTAGTCGCCGGAGTTGAGGCGGATCGAGACGTCGCCCTCGTAGTCCGTCACCGCCTCGAACTCGACGTCGACGTCCGGGTAGGTCTTCTGGAACTCGGTCACGTAGTCCTGGAGCACGGTGTCGACGATGTCCGTGCGGTTCGTCAGGACGGTGATCGTCCCCGACGGGCCGTCGCCGTCCCCGTCGTCTCCGCCGGTGGAGCCGCCGGAGCAGGCTCCCAGCACGAGCACCACGGCCGCGGCCGTGCTCGCGGCAAGGATGCGCCTCTTCGCCATCTCGATCCCTCATTATCGTCGTCGTTGACAGTGCGCGCCGCCCCGATGCGGATACAGCGCTTAAGCCGTTCGGCTGTGTGGTGCACCGGATGATCAGGTCCGGTGTCGATGAGGACGAGTGAAGCGGTTAAGTTATCGTAAGTCAACGGCGCTCGGTCACGGTTCGGTCACGACGACGAGAGCGTGCACCCCGGGCGCGCCGGCCTCGAGGACGGACCCGTCCGCCCGGACCGTCCGCGCGGACCGGGCGCCCGGGCCGGGCCCGGTGTCAGCTCTCGACGCGGCGTGCGGTCGTGCCCCGGGGGCGCAGCGTCGGCGTGGAGTCCAGGAAGCTGCCGCCCGTCCGGCCGTCGATGCGGTCGAACAACCGCCTCGCGACGTGGGCGCCGAAGCTCGTCACGTCGTGGCTCAGAGCCGACAGCCGGGGGTACGTCGCCTGGCACAGCGGGGAGTCGTCCCAGGCGATGATCGACAGGTCCGACGGCACACGGACGCCGAGCTCGCTCGCCACGCCGAGACCCGCGAGGGCCATGACGTCGTTGTCGTAGATGATCGCCGTCGGCCGCTCCGGTCCCGTCAGGAGCGTGCGCGTGGCGCTCGCCCCCTGGTCGGCCGTGTAGTCGGTCCGTCCGATCTCGCCGCGCACGCCGAGGCGCGCCACCTCCTCGCGGAACGCCTCGTCGCGGATGTGCGTGTGCCCGAAGCTCGTGACCCCCGCGACGCGCGCGATGCGCCGGTGACCCACGGCGTGCAGGTAGCGGACCGACTCGCGCATGGCCGAGGCGTCGTCGGTCCACACGTTCGTGAGGTCGCCGGCGAGCGCCGGGTCGCCCACCACGACGGCGGGGATCGCGTCCGGCTCGGACAGCCAGGCGACGCGCGGGTCGTCGAGGCGGAGGTCCACGGTCACGACGCCGTCGACCCGGCGCGCGGCCCGCCACTTGCGGTAGGCGCGCAGCTCGGCGTCGAGATCGGGGACCACCTGGAGGAGCAGGCCGTACGACCGCGCCGCGAGCTCGGACTCGATGCCCGCGATGAACTGCATGTAGAACGACTCGAAGCCGAGCGTGCTCGGGTCGCGCGCGAGCACCAGGCCCACGGTCTCCGTGCGCGCCCCCGAGAGCGAGCGCGCGGCCGAGCTCGGCTCCCAGCCCAGCTCCGCGGCGACAGCGAGGATGCGCGATCGCGTCTCGGCCGACACCCCCGGCCGGTTGTTCAACGCGTACGACACCGCACCCGTGGACACGCCTGCCCGCCGAGCGATGTCCGCGATCGTGATCCGGGCCATGGTGCGCTCTCCTCGTCGTCGGGACGGCCCCCGTGCCGTCGCCCACACGCTGCACTGAAGCGCTTCACCTGTCAACTGCCGCGCCTCGGCACGCGGCGGCAACCACCAGTCGGACGCCGCAGCGCCCGGCCACCCGCCCCCGTCGCCGCTGCTAGGGTCGGCCCGTGCAGAGGCCGCAGCAACGAGCCACCCTGGCCGACGTCGCGCGGCTCGCCGGGGTGAGCGCCAAGACCGTCTCCCGGGTCTACGACGGCAGCACCAACGTCTCCCCCGACACCCGGCGCCGCATCGAGGAGGCCGCCGCGCGCCTGAGCTTCCGGCCCAACCTCCTCGCGCGCGACCTTCGCCACGGCGGGGTCTCGTCCGCCGTCGGCTTCGTGCTCGGCGACCTCACCAACCCGTTCTATTTCCAGGTCGCCGCCGGCATGGAGCGCGAGCTCGCGCTGCACGGTCTGACGATGGTCCTCACGGCGACCGAGGACGACCCCGCCGAGGAGGAGCGCGTCGCCGGGACGCTGCTCGCCCAGCGCGTCCGCGCGCTCGTCCTCGTGCCGATCGCCCAGGACCAGTCCTACCTCGAGAGCGAGCGCCGGCTCGGCACGCCCGTCGTGACGATCGACCGCCCCGCGCACAACCTCCTCGCCGACTCGGTCGTCCTCGACAACCGGGAGGGCACCGCGGAGGCGGTCCGGGCGCTCACGCGGCTCGGCCACCGCCGCATCGCGTTCGTGTGCAGCCCGGCGGACCTGTACACGCACGCCGAACGTCTCGCCGGCTACCGGGAAGCGCTGCGCGAGGTCGGCGTCACGGACTCGTCCGCGTGGGAGCGTCTCGACGACGCCGGCGGGAGGAGCACCGAGGCCGCGGTGCTGGACGTCCTCGACCAGCCGGATCCTCCGACCGCCGTCGTCACCGGCAACAACCGTGCGAGCGCGGCGCTCGTCCGCGCGCTCGGTCCAGCGCGCGACGATCTCGCGTACGTCGGGTTCGACGACTTCGACCTCGCCGACGCCTTCGGGTTCAGCGTCGTCGCCTACGACACCCGCGAGATCGGCCGCGCCGCCGCACGCCGCGTCCTCGAACGGCTCGCCGACCCGCAGGGCGCACCGGTCCACGTCCGCATCCCCACCCACCTCGTCGCCCGCGGTTCCGGCGAGCGTCCGCCCGCTCGGTCGAGCTAGAGGCCCGGACACCCGAGATCGCTAGGCCCAGGAGGCTGCTCACCGGGTCGGACCCAGGGTCGCGAGGTGGGAACCTCGGGAGTGCCACCTCACGACCGCACGTCCCCATCTCGAGTCTGGGACCCCGCCATGCCAACGATGGCATCCGAGCGCGCCGACCACCCGGCCCCTCCCGGCGACTACGGGCATCTTCGCTCGCCTAGCCTCATGTCAACGTTGACATTCGTCGAGCTCGGCCCTAGCGTCCGCTGGGTCAGCACACCCCTCGGACGAAGGAGTCCTCATGTCCCGACGCTCACGTCGGTGCGCCACAGCCGCTGCGGCGGCGCTGTCGCTCCTCGCGACGCTCACGCTCGCGGCGACGCCCGCGTGGTCCTCTCCCGGTCCGGCAGCGGGGTCCTCCGCCGCCGACCCGCCCGGCGGCGAGCCCGTCGTGGTGAGTCTCGACGACTTCGACGGCTACGGCGACGACGCGGCGCTGTCGTCGCTGTACCCCCGCAACACGAACGGCGGGACGAACACAGCGACGCTCGTCGACTCGCCGTTCGACGCCGAGGGCGAGGACCTCGGGAGCGCGATGCGGTTCGACTACGCGTTCACCAACGGCTACTCGGGTCGCTCGCGCGCGGTCGACGGCTACTGGCCCGGCCTGCAGGCGGTCGAGCTGTGGATCACGAACGGGACGCCCGGTCAGGACGTGCTGCTGCAGCTCTCCGACGGCGCGTCGTTCGAGGCGCACCTGAACGACGTCGCGGGGTTCGACCCGACGTCGACGGAGGCGCAGCGTGTGCGCGTCCCGATCGAGGACTTCCGCCCCAAGTCCGGGACCGGCATCCTGCGCACGAGCGGGATCACCTCGTTCGCGCTCTACGTCAACCAGGTCGGGGCGGGGACGGGAGGCACCATCGTGGTCGACGAGATCGATCTGCTGTTCGACGTCGCACCGCCGGTCCCGGAGGTGACGTTCCCCGTGACGGAGCTGCGCACCGACGGCGCCGGGAACCTCCTCACGCTGCTCGCCGAGCACGCCGTCGTCCCCGACGGCGCACGGGCCGTCCAGGCGACGTGGACGTCCGACGACCAGGCGGTCCTGCGCGACGCGACCCGGCCGGAACCCAAGGGCGACTTCCGCGCCGAGGGCCGGGTCGGCGTCGACCTCCACCAGGTACGCCTCTTCGTCCCGGCCGAGGACGGCGGCGCGGGCACGACGTTCGCCGTCGACGTCGACACCCACCTCGAGGTCGAGGTGACCGACCTGCCCGCGCCGGTCGACGTCGTCGACTACCTCGACGCGATCACGGGCACCGGGATGCTCTCCGCGATGCACCACGACCAGTCGTACGCGAACCCCGCGGCGAACGACGTGCTGCACCAGCGCGTCGCGAACGAGTTCGGCGTCTACCCGGCGCTGTACAGCGCGGACTTCCTCACCGGCCAGACGGTCCCCTACCGCGAGAACATGGTCGACGAGGTGCGCCGTCAGTGGGACGCCGGGAACCTGGTGCAGATCATGTTCCACGTCTCGCCGCCGCAGTACACCGTGGCCCAGGAGGTGCAGGGCGGCTGGGGCGGCGACCAGGCGCACGAGACGCTCCCGAGCCCCAACCGGATCTACTCGTTCCTCTACGAGGACCAGTGGGACGAGCTGCTCACCGACGGCACGGCTCTCAACGAGAACTGGAAGCTGCGCCTGGACGAGTACGCGCGCCTGCTCCAGCCGCTCGAGGACGCGGGCGTGACGGTCATGCTGCGCCCGTTCCACGAGATGAACCAGCACGTGTTCTGGTGGGGCGGGCGGCCCGGGCTCGACGGCAGCGCCGGCCTGTACCGCATGGTCCACGACTACCTCGAGCAGGAGAAAGGGCTGTCGAACATCGTGTGGGTCTGGAACGTCCAGGACCTGCCCGACGACTACGGCTTTGCCGACGGGGATCCCAAGTTCGACCGCTACGAGGGCCTCGAGGGCGGGCTGCCCGAGTACGACGCCAACGACTGGTCGAGCTTCAGCCCTGGCGCGGACTACTACGACGTGCTGTCCGTCGACTTCTACGACGTCGAGGGCTACGCGCCGCGGCACTACGAGCAGGCGCAGCGCATCGCGCAGCGCGACGGCAAGCCGATGATCGTCGGCGAGACGTTCGTCTTCCCGACGCAGGACGAGATCGCCGCCCAGCCGGACTGGTCGCTCGCCATGCCGTGGGGTGTGCGGACGTGGAACTACAACACGCCGCAGGCCATGGCGACGTTCTACGAGCACAGCATCGGTGCCGCGGGGCTGCCCCGGTTCACGACGCGTGACAACACGGCGACACCGACGGCCACGGACGCGCGCGTCGTCGGCGTCGTGAACCCGCACGGGTACGAGGTCGCCGCGCTCGCAGTGCGCTACTCCGCGCCCCTGCCCGCGGGCGAGCTCGACCCGGCGGCGTTCGCCGTGCGGGCCGATCTCGACGGCCCGACGCCGGAGACCTCGTCGGACGGCCCGCGCACCGTGGTCCGAGCCTTCACGGCAGCAGGGCCCGACGGCGCCGGCTCGCCCGGGCAGGAGCCCGCGCCCGGCGCGTGGGTGGTCCTCGAGCTCGACACGTCCGACGCCAACGCGGCCGGGACGTTCTACTCCGGGACGACGCAGACGTACGACCTGGCCGCCGCGTACTCCGTCACGCAGGTCGCCGACCTGAGCGTCGGCGCGACGACCGTGCCCGCGTCTCTCGACCCGGTCGCGGCGTCAGCGGTCGACACGCCCGTCGTCGACGAGTACGAGGCCGGGACGTGGGCCGGGCCGGGCGACGCGTTCCGGTACCGGCTCTTCACGCCGCACGCGTACCGCGAGGCGCCGGACGACGACACGCTCTACCCGCTCGTGCTCACGCTCCACGGCACGGGCGAGACCGGCACCGACAACGCCGTCCAGCTCCTCGGCAACCAGCTCTCGGTCGCGTTCGCCGCGCCCGAGCGCCAGGCGAGCGACCCGGCCTTCGTCCTGTCGCCCCAGCGCGCGCCCGACCAGGACTGGCTCACGCCCAGCGGGCGCGAGGCGCTCGTCGGGATGGTCGAGGACCTGCTCGACCGCTACCCGGTCGACCCCGACCGCGTGTACCTCACCGGGCTCTCGCGCGGCTCGCGCGCGAGCTGGCCGCTGCTCGCCGAGGACGGCGACCTCTTCGCCGGAGCGCTGCTCGTCGCAGGTGGTGAGTCGGCCGAGCTCACGGCGCAGATCGCCGACCTGCCGGTCTGGGTGCACCATGCGATCGACGACCCGACGGCGCCGTACGGCCTCACCCTCACCGCCCTCGAGGGCCTCGAGCACGCGGGCGCCGTCGTGACGCGCGGCGAGTGGGCGGGCAACCTCCCGCGCGACGCGGCCGCGGCGCGGGCACAGGCGCTGTGGGACGAGGCCCGCGCGGCCGGGAGCGACGTGCTCCACACCGCGTACTCGCCCGGCACGACGGGCACGCCGGACCAGCTGGCGTACCCGCACTCGTCGTGGATCCCGACCTACGCGAACCCGGTCGTCCTCGACTGGCTCTTCGCGCAGTCGCGCGACGGCGACCCGGCGGTCTCGGTCGAGGCGTCGGCGCGCTGCCTCGCCGGGAAGGCCTACGTCGCGGTCCGGGCGACGAACGACGGCGACGCCCCGGTGGGCGTCACCCTCACCACGCCGTACGGCAGCAGGACGTACTCGGCCGTGGCGCCCGGCGTGAGCGCCTACCAGTCGTTCGCGTCGCGGGCGACGGCGTTCCCGGCGGGAACCGCGACCGTCACCGTCACCGCGGGCGACGGCATCACGACGCTCGACGCGCCGTACGACGCCACGACCTGCGGGTAGCGTCCGACCTCCCCGCACGTCGTCCACCGTCGAACGACGCCCCCGCCGCCCGCCCGGGCGGCGGGGGCGTCCTCGCTCCGTCGGGCCCCGCACCTTCGGCCTCGCACCGTCGGGCCCTGCACCCAGCGACCGTGCACCCAGAGACCCTGCGTCCGGTGACCATGGGTGCCCCGCGCCGTACCGGCTCGTCGAGCCCGACCTTCACCCCCTCAGTGGACGGCGGCGAGCAGGACACCGACCCCGACGAAGAGTCCGCCGAAGAGCCGGTTGACGGTGCGCTGCCCGCGCGGGCTGCGGGTCAGCCGCCGCAACCCTGTCGCAGCGGTCGCGAAGAAGAACCACATGACGAGGACGTCGATCACGACGACCGTCACCCCGAGCACGACGTACTGCGGCAGCAGCGGCCGGTCCGGACGGACGAACTGCGGGATGAACGCGAGGAAGAAGACGATCGCCTTCGGGTTCGTGAGGTTGACGAGGAGCCCGCGCCGGACCATGGACCACCGCGGCTCCGGGCCGCGCGCGACGGCGTCGCCGTCGTCGCCGCTCGGCCGCGACCGCCACTGCCGGATCCCGAGGTAGACGAGGTAGGCGGCGCCGCCGTAGCGGACGACGTCGAACAGGACGGGCGAGCCCGCGACGAGCACGCCGACGCCGGCCGCCACGATCGCCACGTGCGCGACGAGGGCGAGCTGCTGGCCGAGGATCCCCCAGATCGACCGCGCCCATCCGACGCCGATCGAGTTGGCCATCGTGTTGACCGCTCCCGCGCCCGGCGTGAGCGAGATGAGCACCCCGGCGGCCGCCAGGGTCGTCCAGACCGACCACGCCATGGCGGACAGGATAGGCGCCCGCCGGCGGTCGCCGAGCACCCGAGCGCGCCACGTACCCAGAGCAGCGTGCACCCAGGGCGGAGCGCCCCGGGCACGACGACGGCCCGCGCGGCCCTTCCGGCGCGCGCGGGCCGTCGTCGTGCCAGTCTCTCCGACTGATCAGCCGCAGGCGGCCGCCGCGTACGGGGCGTCGAGCTCGACCGCGTCGCCGCCCGAACCGACGGTGACGACCGCCGACTCGGCGGGCACCGACGTGGCGCGGACCGCGAACGACTGGTACGCGTTGACCCCCGGCGCGACGGCCGCGAAGACCCTGCTCCCGTACGGCGTGCCGAGCGTCACGGCGACGGGCGCGTCGCCGTCGTTCGTCGCCCGGACGGCGACGTACGCCTTGCCGGCGAGGCACCGCGAGGTCGCCTCGACGGTCACGGGCACACCCGGTCCCGCGACGGCGGTCCGGACGTCGTCGACGACGAGCACCGCCGGCCCGCCGCCCCCGAGGTAGAACGAGATCTCCGTGACCGTCTGGAGGTCCGGGCGACCGCCGCCGCCCGCCCACGGCGGGAGCGCGAGGTCGGCGAACGGCACGTGCACGACCCCCGCGGGCTGCGGGCCGACATCGGGCAGCACGGTCTCCCAGAACTGGCCGCCCGCGACGACCTGCACGGTGACGTTCTGCCCCGCGCCGAGGCCGGAGCGGTCGAGCCACAGGTCGAGGCCCTCGTAGCCCCACCACGACTGCGGCGCGTCGAACGTGCGGGTCACGCCCGCGTACCCGGACGACGCGAGCGTCGTCGCGAGCCGCATCGCCTGACCGCCGTCGGCGCCGGGGACGAGCGTCGACGTGATCGGGTCTCCCCCGGCGTTCGCGCGGTGCGCGGCGGTGAGCGCCGCGTCGTCGGCGAAGCCCTCGTAGTCCTCGACCACGAGCGGCTCGGTCGGCAGCGCGTCGGTCGCGAAGCTCCGCGGCCCGCCCGTCATGCCCGTGCTCCCGGCCCCGTTCACGGCCTCGACGTGCCACGTGTACGACGTCGCGGGGTCGAGCTCCACGGCCGGGGCGAGGCTCGTGCCGCGCACCTCCGCGGACACGAGCGGCGTGCCGACGGCGTCGGTCCGGGCGAGCGTCACGCGGTAGGTCGCGGCCTGCGCCGCCGGCTCCCACCGCAGGGTCGGCGTGCCGCGCAGGGCGGGCGCGCCGTCGTCGGGTGAGAGGGCCGCGAACGCGCCGGGAGCGGCGAGCTCCCCGCCCGTACCGAACAGGCGCACGTCGCCGAGCTGTTGCGCCCACTCGGGCGTCGCGGCAGCGGGCCAGACGGCGCGCACCGCGTCGGTTCCCGCGGGCAGGGGCGCGGTGTACGCGAAGCGACCCCACGCGCCGCCCACGGTCCCCGGAGCGCCGGCGACCCCGACCTCGAGACCGCGCCACGCGCCGTCGACCCGCGCCTCGAACGTCAGGTGCGCCGGATCGGCGTCCGGCCAGTACCACCCCGTCGCCTCGAGCCGCGTCAGGCCGTCCGCCTCCCACGCGAGCGAGGCCGCGCCGGGCGCGTCACGCTTGGCCCGTCCGGCGTCCCCGCCGAACAGGCCCGGGTTGCCGGTGTCGATGCCGACCGACCCCTCGACGCTCGCCCCCGCCAGGTCGTCCAGAGCGTCGTCGACCACGGGCAGGTCGGCGGCGCCGCGCAGCGTGACGCGCTCGAGCCGCGCCGACGAGCCTGCCGGCCATGTGACGCGGAGCTGCCCGCCGTGCGCCGCCGAGACCGCGACGCGGAAGCGCCCGTCCCCGTCCGGCCCGACGACGGTGCTCGCGGCGGCCCACGTCTCGCCGTCGGCGCTGGTCTCCACGACGAGCGCCGCGACGTCGGCGGCGGTCGCCGCCCGCACGCGCAGCTCCGCGCCCGTGAGGCCGTCGTGGGCCCACGTCGCGTGCGCGGGGTCGTCACCGGCCGGGCCGAGGAGCGCGGCGTCGCCGTCAGGCATGACGCGGAGCCCGGCATGGTCGACGAGCGGGCGCTGCGTCTCGAGCGGGTCGACGACGACCTGCTCGCCCGCCGCGACGACGACCGGCTCGGAGGCCGGGCCGTCCGCGCCGTCCGCGCCGACCGGGACGACGCGGTAGGCCGCGTCGCCGCCCGCGGACGTGTCGAGATACGGCTCACCCGTGTCCGTGAGGCCCTCGGCGACGGCCTCGAACGCGCCGCTCGGGACGCCGTCGGACACCGCCGCGCGCTCCACCCGGTACGTCGCCGCACCAGCAGCGCCGCGCCACGACACCTCGTGGAAGCCGTAGGTGCTGCCGACCGACGTCACGAACGGCTGCCCCACCTCGACGGGGATCGGAGCGCCCGCGAGCGCCGCCGAATAGCCGCGGATCGCCGCGACGTTGCCACGCATGCGGTCGTCGGTGCCCGGGTAGTGCAGCGTGAAGCCGTCGTCGTGCGGCACGAGGCCGGACGCGTCATCGTGCCCGAAGAGGGACCAGAACATCATGCCCGTGACGTCGGGCTCGGCCGCGAGCGGCTCGAGCAGCTCGGGCGTCGCGGCGGTCGAGGCGTACTCGCCGGCGACGTACACCTTCCCGGCGTCGGTGATGCGGGCCGCGTCCGCGCGGACGCCGCTCGCCGTCGGCGGGTAGTAGTGCACGTCGACGATGTCGACGAGCGGGGAGGCGAGCGTGTCGTCGTCGATGCCGAATCGCTTGCCCGCCGCGACGAGCTGGCGCGGCGCGCGCTCGGAGATCTCGGTGGCGACGTGCTCGATCCACTCCGGCGTCATGCCCTCGAGCTCGTTGCCGAGCTCCCACGCGAGGACCGTCGGGTCGTCCTTGAGCGCGAGCCCGGTGTACGGGTTCACGTGATCCATGACGTGGCGCACGTAGTCCGTGAAGTCCGCGACGACGCGCGGGTCGGAGTAGAACTCCGCGCACGGCGTGAGCGGCGTCGTCGGCGCGCACAGCCCGTACGGGGCCCCGAAGTCGCGGTGCCCGCCGTGGTAGTACGCCCACTCGTCGGTGAGCGGCAGGATCAGACGGATGCCCTTCGACGCGGCGTACGCGACCGCGTAGTCGACGCTCGCGAAGGCCTCCTCGTGGTAGCCCTCCTCCTTCGAGGGCAGGATCGCGAGCTCCGTACCCGTCGACGCGAGCATGTGCGAGCGCACGACCGTCACGCCGAGGTTCGAGGCCGTGTCGAGCGCGTCGCGGATGCGGAAGGCCGTCGGGTAGTCCACCGTGCCGGGCGGGACGTTCTCGTCGAGGCCGAGCCAGTAGATGTTCGTCCCGTTGAAGCGGAACGTCTCGCCGTCGAGGACGAGGCGCGTGCCGTCGCGCTCGACGAACGAGGTGTTGCGGCTCTCGCCGAGGGGTGCGCTCACGGCGGGGATCTCCTTCGTCGGGGCGGCGGCGGTGCTGGCCGGGCTGCCGTCTGCGCTGCCTGCGGCGGCGCCGACGGGGACGACCGTACCCGCGAGCGCCAGCACGACGGCGGTCGCCAGGCCGAGCGGTCGGCGCCCGGCAGGTGGCCGACGTCCGGCGTGCGGTCGGCCTCGGTGGGTGTCGGCGTCGCCCGCGCGGGGCCTCGCCGCACGCAGTGGTCGTGGGGTCATCGTCCGCTCCTTCGCGTCGGTGGCGCGCCGGCCGCCCGACGCAGGGCGACCGTAGATCGTGACGATGCAGCATGTCAACGCTGTCACGATGATACCGCTCCCACGCTCGAGGCTAGAGATACCAGTGCATTAAGCGGTTCATGACAACGGTAGACAGACCTATCGGCACGGTACTACCGTTGCCGCCCGTCAGGCACCACTCACGCAACGACGCGGAGGACGCATGCGACACCTCACCCCAGCCCACGGCAGACCCGGCAACGCATCCGGGCCTCGACCCGACGCGACGACGACCGCCCGCCCGAGCACCCCACGACGAGCCCTCGCCGCGCTCGCCGCGGGCCTCGCGGCCCTGCTCGTGGCCACGCTCGTCCCGACGGCCCCTGCCGCGCACGCCTTCCCGGCGCGTAACAAGCAGGCGGTGATCGACTACCTGCGGTCCATCACCGGGACCTCGATCGTCTCGGGCCAGCACAACAAGGAGCCGGCCTCGGCACCCGGTCAGTACACGCAGCAGGTCCGCGACATCACCGGCCAGTACCCGGGCCTGTGGGGCGGCGACCTGATGTTCCGCGGCGAGGACCAGGCGAACCGGCAGCGCGTCGTCGACCAGGCGAAGACGGAGTGGGCGAACGGATCGCTCGTCGCGCTCACGTGGCACGCGTGCTCCCCGACCGGCCCGGCGACGTGCGAGTTCGAGGGCGGCGTCAAGACGCAGATCAGCCAGAACCAGTTCGAGCAGGTCGTCACGGGCGGCACCGCGCTCAACCAGACCTGGCGCGCGCGCATGGCCGAGGTCGTGCCGTACCTGCGCCAGCTCAAGGACGCCGGGGTGCCCGTGCTGTGGCGGCCGTTCCACGAGATGAACGAGACGTGGAACTGGTGGGGCGGCCGCGCCGGGGTCAACGGCGGCGCGAAGATCTACCAGCAGATGAAGGACTACTTCGACTCCCAGGGGCTCGACAACCTCATCTGGGTCTGGAACGTCCAGGACAACCCGAACGCGAACTGGTCGAGCTACTACCCCGGCAGCTCGTACGTCGACGTCGTGAGCCTCGACGTCTGGTACAAGAACCACCCCAGCCAGTCCGACTACCAGCAGCTCCAGTCCATCGCCGGGAGCAAGCCCCTTGCGATCGCCGAGATGGGCAAGGTCCCGAACGACGCGCTCCTCACGGCCCAGCCGCGCTGGAGCTACTTCATGGTCTGGTCCGAGCAGCTGCGCGGGAGCAACACGAACGCGGAGATCCAGGCGGCCTACTTCCACCCGCGCGTGCTCAACCAGGGCGAGGTGCAGCTCGGCTCCGGCGGCGGATCACCCGACCCCGGCCCGACGCCCGCGACCGGCGCGATCGTCGGGCTTGCCGGCAAGTGCATCGACGTCGCCGCGTCGGGAACCGCGAACGGGACCGCCGTCCAGCTCTACACGTGCGCGCCGGGCGTCGCGCAGACGTGGGAGGTGCGCTCCGACGGCACGATCCGCAACCCGAACGCGGGCAGGTGCCTGGACGTCGCGGGGCAGGGCACGGCCAACGGCACGGTGGTCCAGATCTGGGACTGCAACGGCTCGGGCGCGCAGCAGTGGGTGTACTCGGCCGCGACGCAGTCCCTGCGCAACCCGCAGGCGAACAAGTGCCTCGACGTCACGGGCCAGTCGTCGGCGGACGGGACGCGGCTCCAGGTCTGGGACTGCACGGGCACCGCGAACCAGCGGTGGACCCTGCCGTCCTGACTCCCCGGTCCGGCTCGCCCGGCGGTCGCGAGCGCCCCCTCGCGATCGCCGGGCGAGCCTGTCAGGTGCGCGGCGAGCCGACGTGGAAAGGTTGCCCCATGACCGGGCCAGCCGACTCCACCACCCCGCCCCCCGTCGTCGTGCCGCCGGACGCGCTCGCCGCCGCCGCGGCGGGCCGCACGTTCGACCCGCACGCCGTGCTCGGCCCGCACCTGGCGCCCGACCCGGGCGACGCGCGCGCCGTCGTCCGGGTCCTGCGCCCGCTCGCCGACGAGGTCGTCGTCGTCACGACCGACGGCGAGCACGCGGCCGCGCACGAGCAGGACGGCGTGTGGGCCGCGGTCGTCCCGGTGCACCAGGACGCCGACGGCACCCGGCACGCCCCCGACTACCGCGTCCGGGCGCGCTACGGCCACGAGGCCACGACCGACGACGACCCCTACCGCTTCCTGCCCACGCTCGGCGAGGTGGACCTGCACCTCATTCGGGAGGGGCGGCACGAGGAGCTGTGGCGCGCGCTCGGCGCCAACCTGCGCACGTATCCCAGCGCGCTCGGCGACACCAGCGGCACCGCGTTCGCCGTGTGGGCACCCAACGCACGCGCGGTCCGCGTCATCGGCGACTTCAACGGCTGGGGCGCGACGCACCCGATGCGCTCGCTCGGCTCGACCGGCGTCTGGGAGCTGTTCGTCCCGGGCGTGGGCGCGGGCGCGCGCTACAAGTACGAGATCCTCGGCCCCGACGGCTCATGGCGGCAGAAGGCGGACCCGCTCGCCAAGGCGGCGGAGGTGCCGCCCGCGACGGCGAGCATCGTCGTCGAGTCGCAGTTCGCGTGGACCGACGACGCGTGGCTGGCCGCGCGCGCCGCCCACGACCCGCACACGCAGCCCCTCAGCATCTACGAGGTGCACCTCGGGTCGTGGCGCCAGGGGCTGTCGTACCGCGACCTCGCCGAGCAGCTCACCGCGTACGTCGTCGAGCAGGGCTTCACGCACGTCGAGCTCCTGCCCGTCGCCGAGCACCCGTTCGGCGGCTCGTGGGGCTACCAGGTCACGGGCTACTACGCCCCGACGTCACGCTTCGGCCACCCCGACGACTTCCGCTACCTCGTCGACCGCCTGCACGCGGCCGGCATCGGCGTCGTCGTCGACTGGGTGCCCGCCCACTTCCCGCGCGACGAGTGGGCCCTCGCCCGCTTCGACGGCACGCCCTGCTACGAGCACGCCGACCCGCTGCGCGGGGAGCAGCCCGACTGGGGCACGTTCGTGTTCGACTTCGGGCGCAACGAGGTCCGCAACTTCCTCGTCGCCAACGCGACGTACTGGCTCGAGGAGTTCCACGTCGACGCGCTGCGCGTCGACGCCGTCGCCTCCATGCTCTACCTCGACTACTCGCGCGGCCCCGGCCAGTGGCACCCCAACGTGCACGGCGGGCGCGAGAACCTCGAGGCCATCGCGTTCCTCCAGGAGGCCAACGCCACGGCGTACCGGCGCACGCCCGGGGTCATGATGATCGCCGAGGAGTCCACGGCATGGCCGGGCGTCACCCGGCCCACCTCCGCGGGCGGCCTCGGGTTCGGGCTCAAGTGGAACATGGGCTGGATGAACGACTCCCTGCGCTACGTCGCCGAGGAGCCGATCAACCGCCGGTACCACCACCACGAGATCACCTTCTCGATGGTCTACGCCTACTCCGAGCAGTTCGTCCTGCCGATCAGCCACGACGAGGTCGTGCACGGCAAGGGCTCGCTCTACGGCAAGATGCCCGGCGACGACTGGCAGAAGCGCGCCGGCGTGCGCGCGTTCCTCGCCTACCAGTGGTCCCACCCGGGCAAGCAGCTCCTCTTCATGGGCAGCGAGATCGGCCAGCACTCCGAGTGGAACGAGGGCCGGTCGCTCGACTGGGACGGCCTCGCCGCCGACCCCGGGCGCCAGGGTGTCCAGCGCACCGTGCGCGACCTCAACGCCCTCTACCGCGCGACTCCCGCGCTCTGGGAGCTCGACCACGACCCCGCCGGCTTCGAGTGGCTCGACGCCGACGACGCCGACCACAACGTCCTCGCCTACGTCCGCCGCGGGCGCGACGGGGGCGAGGTCGCCGTCGTCGTGAACTTCGCCGGCACGCCGCACGAGGGCTACCGCGTCGCGCTGCCGTCCGGCGGGGCGTGGCGCGAGGTGCTCAACACCGACGCCGAGGTCTACGGCGGGTCGGGGGTCGGCAACCTCGGCGAGGTCGAGGCGGAGGCCGTGCCGTGGAAGGGCCGCGCGCACTCCGCGACCCTGCGCCTGCCCCCGCTCGGCGCGCTGTACCTCGTCCCGTCACCGAGGTAGAGGTCTGGTCCGCCGACGTCGAGGTCTGGTCTGCCGACGTCGAGGTCTGGTCACCCTGGGTGGTGGGTGGGGTGGTGGCGCCGGGTCTACCATCCGCCGCTCGTCCCTCGCGGCTCCCGCCAGCCCCGCCACGACCCGGCGCCACCACCCCACCCACCCGGCTTCGTCTCGCCTTGTGCGGTGCATCCCTCAGCGCCACGGCGGCCGGTCACCGCAAGGTGACCGGCCGCCGTCGAGAGGGGTGCTTACGCCGCGCTCGTGTCTCAGTAGAGGCTGATCGCGAGGCGCTGGCGGGCCTTGCCGACGCGCGGGTCGGTGGGGCCGACGACCTCGAAGTAGTCGAGGAGGCGCACGCGCAGCTTCTCCTTGGCGTCGGCGTCGGCGCCGGGGAGGAGGTCGAGCAGGCGGCCGAGCGCGTCGTCGACGTGGCCGCCGAGGATGTCGAGGTCGGCGATGGCGAGCTGGGCGTCGACGTCCTGCGGTGCGGCGGCGGCCGCGGCGCGGACGGTCCCGAGGTCGGCGTCGCGCGTGCGCTGGAGGAGCCGCACCTGGGCGAGACCCGCGACGGCGAGCGCGTCGCGCGGGTCCTGCTTGATCGCCTTCTCGTAGGCCGCGACGGCGGCGTCGAGGTCGTCGCGCTCGATCGCGTCGTACGCCTCCTGGTGCAGCGGCGGGAGCTCGGGCTCAGGCTCCGGGGCCGGCTCGGCGGGCACCGGCTCCCCGTCGCCGCCCTGGGCCGGCGCCCGGCCGGTGACGCCGTTCGCCTCGGCGGCCTGGAGCACCTGGTCGATCACCGAGCGCACCTGCTCCACGGGCGCGGCGCCCTGGAAGAGCGGCACCGGCTGGCCCTGGAGGATCGCGACGACGGTCGGGACGCCCTGGACCTGGAACGCGGCGGTGATCTGCGGGTACGCCTGGGCGTCGACGCGGGCCAGGAGGAAGCGGCCGGCGTACTCGTCCGCCAGCGCGCCGAGGTCGGTCCCGAGCTGCGCGTTCGCCTGGTCGGTCGGGATCCACAGCAGGACGACGACCGGGTACTGCGTCGAGTCCTGGACGACCTGGCCGAACGTCTCGTCCGTGACGTCGACGACGTAGCCTCCGGCCGCGGGCGCGCCGCCCTCCTCCCCCGGCGGCGGGGACTGCGGCCGGTTCAGCGCGGACAGGTCGACCGCTCCGCGCACGTCGAACGCGGGCTGCTGGGTAGGTTCGCTCATGGACGCAATCCTAGGGAGGGTCAGCTGTTCGCGACGGACGTCGCGACGTGCTCGTTGCCCACGACGCGGATCTTCTCCTCCGACCCTGCGGGCGGGACGTAGAGCGCGACGACGTCCTGGTACCCGACCTTGAGCACGTTCGTCGGGGTCTTGTCGCCGTAGAGCGCCTTGATCGTCTCGGTGTCGGGCGGGACCTGCGCCCCCTCCTCCGCCGTCATCGACTCCTGCGACGTCATGGCCCCCACCACGAGCGCGCCGCCGTCCGCGGTGCGGACCGAGCGGACCGGCTCGTCGGCGTTGGGCGTGAAAGTCAGCGCGTACTTTCCGGCCGCGGGCTCGAGCGCCGTCGTCCAGGCCTGGGCGCGCTCCGCGAGGAGGGTGCGGAAGGAGTCGTCCTCGAACGACTCGGCGTAGCCGGAGCCCGTCCCCAGGTTGAGCACGTCGGCGTACTGCGCGACGGCGTCCGTGGGCGTGACGAGAAGGCTCGAGTCGTCGGGTGCGACGGCTTCGCTCCCGATGCTCGGGTCCGCGAAGCTCGGCATCGTCACGCCGGGGAGCAGCCGGACCCACGCCCAGAGCTGGTAGGGATCCCGCGCGCCGGCCTGCTCGAGCACCGACAGTCGAGGCGTCTGGAGGCTCTCGGGCTGGACGCTCACGGCGTACGAGGTGCGGGGCCAGGTCTGCGTCGTCGGGATGACGACCTGCTGGGCCTCGGTCGGCAGCTCCGTCACGAGGTCTGCGTTGCCGCGTGCGGCCGCGACGGCGAGCTGGCTCGTGCGGATGGCGAGCGCCGGGCCGGTGACGCGGCCCTCGAGCTGCTTGGGGTCGTTCGCCTCGCTCGCCGCGGCGAGCGCCGAGGCGACCGCGTCGAGCACCACGGTCTCCTGCGCCTCGGAGAGGACGGGAGGGGGCGGGTCCTGGGTCGGGTCGGGCTGCGCCGTCGGCAGCGGGGCGGAGCAGGCGGCGAGCAGGAGCGCGCCGACCAGACCGCCGGCCACCCCGGCGAGGTACCGGCGCGCGCCGCGCGGGCGTGCCGTGTCGCGGGCGGTGCTGATCATCGGGTGCTGTCCTTCGTCTCGTCCGTGTCGCGCTGCGCGTCAGGTGCCTCGCCCGACCCCGTGCTGCCCGGGGTGAATCCCCACGCCCGACGCCAGGCGTCGGCACGCGTCGTCGCGCTGTCCTGGGTGGTCGGGTGCCCGTCCGCCGCGTCGACGGCCGGCTGCGCCGCGGTCTTGGGTCGCCGCTCGCCCCGCGCGACGATCGGGATCTGGCCGGTGAGCCACGCGCGCCGGGGCTTCTGGGCGCGCGTCTGCTGCTGGGCGAGCCGCTCGGCCTCCTCGCGCTCGCGCAGCTCGCGTCGCGTGAGCATGCGCACCTGCGCGGTGTCGGTCGGCACCTCGCCGTCGGACGCGTCGCCGTCGCGCTTGCCCGACGACGTTCCCGGCGCAGCCGCGGCCGGGGCGACCGCAGGAGTGGCCGACGTCGCGGTGCCGCGCCCCGACGGGCCGCGGCGCTTCGGTCGCAGGCTCGCCGCGCCGATCCCGAGGCCCAGGAGGATGAGGACCGCACCGCCGATGACGCCCGGCCACAGGTACGGCGTCTCGACCTGGCGCGGCCAGGAGAGCTCGAGCGTCGGGGCGACGGCACCCTCACCGACGCCGGCCACGAGCAGCTGCCAGCGGCCGGGCTGGTCGGACCAGCGCAGGCTCGCCGAGCCCGCGCCCGTCGACTCCTCGAACCACATGTCCGACCCGGCGGGGTCGACGCCGACGACGGCCGTCTCGGCCGGGGTCTCGCCCTCGGCGGGGGTCTCGCCGTCCGCAGGGGTCTCCCCCTCGGCCGCCTCACCCTCGGCAGGCGTCTCGCCCTCGGCGGGCGCGTCCTCGGCCGGGGTCTCCCCCTCGGCAGGGCTCTCGCCCTCGGCGGGCGTCTCGCCCTCGGCAGGCTCCTCCGCGGCGGCCGGCTCGGCCGCACGGGTCGCGAGCGCGTCCCAGTCGCTGAGCCCGGTGACGACGCCGTGGGCGTCCTCCCCGACCCATCCCGTCACGTCGACCTCGCGGCCGATCGCGAGGGTGACCTGCTGCTCGCCCGGTGCCGTGGCACGGATCGTCACGTCCTCGGCCACGAGGTCCAGGACCCCGGGCTCGGTGACGAGCATGGTGCCGTCCCCCGTGTAGGCCGTGGTCGCCACGACCGTGTCGCTGTCCCGCCACACCGTGGCGGACGCGACGCCGAGGCCGACGGCCACCAGCCCTCCCACGAGCAGGAGGGCGGCGATGATTCGTTGCAGCACCGAGCTTCCCTTCGTCGATCGACGTTCCAGAATAGGTGCGGAACCCCTCGTAGATCGACCGCGGGGCATCGGGCGCGGATCCTCACGATCCGTTCACGAGCCCCTCTCCCCACGGTCCCACGCTCGTCAGCCGACCTTCAGGGAGGGGGCGCGCGACGCCGCCGGACCAGCCTGCCGCCTCGCCCTGTGCCGTCCGTCCCGCAGCACTGCGACCATCGTCTCACCTGCTCCAATCCGGGTATTCAGGACAGCGCGATCCCCGTATCCTGGTCGGAGCACGGCGGGGCCGTGGCACGACCGCCGCGCCCTCCCTCCTCGCGAGGGACGCCGCCCGGCGGCGGACGCCGCGACGAACCAGCACCGGAGGTCATCGACGTGTCCGACGAGCGCACGCTCTTCCCCATCACGATGCGCGGCTACGACCGCGTCCAGGTCGAGGCTCAGCTCGCAAAGCTGGAGAAGGCCGTGGAGGACGCGCGCTCGCGCGTCGAGGCCGCGGACGCCCGCGCCATGCAGCTCACGAGCGAGCTCTCCGACGCCCAGCGGCAGCTCCGCGAGGCGGAGCGCCCCTCGTACGCCGGCCTCGGCTCCCGCATCGAGCAGCTCATGCGCTCGGCAGAGGAGCAGTCCGCGGACATCCTCTCCCAGGCCAACGCCCAGGCGGCCGACATCATGGCGCGCGCCAAGCTCTCGGCCGGGCAGGTGCGCTCCCGCGCCGAGAACGAGGTCGCGGAGCTTCTCAACAGCGCGCGGCTCGAGTCCGAGGAGGTCCGCGCCACGAGCGCGTCGGAGGCCGAGGGCACGCTGCTCAGCGCCCAGCGCCGGGCCGAGGAGTTCGTCGGCTCCGCCGAGCGCGAGGCCGCGCGCATCCAGAGCGCCATCGCCACCGAGGAGAGCGAGCGCCGCGCGTCGCTCGAGCGCGAGCTCGGGACGCTGAAGGCGACGGCCGAGCGCGAGACGACGGAGCTGCGCGTGACCACCGAGCGCGAGGCCGCCGAGCTGCGTGCCCGTGTGGCGGCGGAGACCGCCGCCCAGCGCGAGTCCGCCGAGCGCGAGTCCGCCGAGCTCCTGGAGAACGCGCGTCGCGAGGCGCAGCGCCAGGTCGACGAGGCGCAGCGCAAGGCGACCGAGGCCGCCAACGCGGTCACGTCGGAGATGGAGGAGCTGCGCGACAAGGCCCGCACCGCGCTCGCCGACGCTGAGCTCGAGGTCGTGCGTCGCCGCGAGGAGGCGGAACGCGAGAACGCGGAGCGGCACGCCGCCGCCAAGGCCGAGACGGAGAAGCTGGTCTCCACGGCCGAGGAGCACGCGGCGGAGGCCGAGAAGCGCGTCGCGCTCGCGCTGGAGCAGGCCGAGAAGGTCCGCCGGGAGTCCGACGCGTACGTCAAGGACCTCATGTCGACGGCCCGTCGCAACGCGGACCAGATCGTCGCCGAGGCGCGGTCGTTCGCGGACCAGACGGTGAGCGACGCGAAGGCGGAGGCCGAGCAGCAGCGCAACGTGGCCCAGCGCCAGCTCGAGGACCTCACGCGCCAGCACGACTCGATCAACACCTACCTCGACGAGCTGCGGGGGCTCCTCGGCGGCGAGGCCGAGGCCGCGAAGGCTCCCGCCACGAAGAAGGCGGCGGTGCCCGCGGGCACGCCCGCACAGCAGGCGCGGGCGGCGACGCTCATGACGGCGGAGTTCCCGGTCGTCGCCGACGAGCCGGCCCCGAAGGGCGGGTCGGGCGCCTCGACGAAGCGGGGCTCCGCCGGTCAGGCGGAGGCCGAGGCCGAGTCCGACGCCCCCGCGCCGGCCTGACCGATGTCCTCCGCGGACCCCTCGGGCCGCACCGGGTCCGCTGCCGACGACTGGCGTCGGCAGCGGACCGAGGCTGCCGCGCACCAACAACGCGAGCTCGACCGCCAGCGCGCGCGGGAGAGCGCAGCAGCACGAGCGCTCCTCGCCGAGTTCGTGGTGCGCGCTCGTGAGCGCGGCCTCGCGCCCGAGCCGCTGCGCGCCCGGTCGTTCGACGGCAGCGCCACGTACCGGACCCCGCTCAAGGGCTGGTACCTGCGCCGCAACCGCAGCGTCGCCGTCGGCGAGCACGGGGAGTTCTACGTCCTCGGGGTGCCCGGCACCGTGCTGGGGCGGCTGCGCGGGGTGGACGTCGAGCCGTCGGACCCGCCGCTCGTGCTGGGCAAGGGCGGCCGGGACGGCGAGTCGATCGACCTCGCGGACGCGCTCGCGCTGGTGCTCGACGGGCGCTGACCGACGGCGGCCCGGGAGCGCCGGGGACGGCCCGACCCGTCAGGTCGCGGCGCGGGCCAGGAGGTCGCCCAGGGCGTCCGCCACGGCCGCGGGGTCCTCGACCGCGCTCATGTGCCCGGCGCCGGGCACGAGGACCAGCTGTGCGGCGGGCGCGGCGTCGGCCATGTGCTCCGCCTCGGCCGCGGGCGTGAGCGCGTCCTCCTCCCCCACGACGACGGCCACCGGGCCGGCGAACCCCTCGAGGACGTGGGTGCGGTCCGGCCGGGCCGCCATCGCGCGCTGCGACCACGCGACGCCGTCGGGCCGCTGGCCGCGGATCCACTCCTCGAGCCGCGCGGTGAGGTGCTTGCGCGCGGCCTTGCTCGTCTCGCCGAGCATCACGCCCGGCATGCCGAGGACGGGTTCGACGGTCTGGGACCGCGCGGCGTCGTCCGCGATGCGCAGCCTGTTCGCGGCGGCCTCGTCGGTGTCGGCCGTCGACTTGGTGTCCACGAGCCCGAGCCCGGCGACCAGGTCGGGGTGCCGCTCCGCGAGCGCGAGGGCGACGTAGCCCCCCATCGACAGCCCCGCGACGACCGCGCGCGTGATCCCGGCCGCGGTGAGCGCGGCGGCGGTGGCGTCCGCGGCGGCGTCGATCGACGGCGGACCGCCCGCGAGCGGGCTCGCGCCGAGCCCCGGGAGGTCGACGGCGACGACGGTGGGCTCGCCCGGCAGCGCGGCCGCGACGTCGGCCCACATACGGTGGTCCAGCGGGAAGCCGTGCAGCAGCACGAGCGGGGTCCCGTACCCCTCGCGCAGCGTGAAGGTCTCGAGCGGGGCCGTCGTCACGTCGTCCTCCTCAGGTCGTGCGTCCGTCGTCGTCGGGTCTCGTCCCACCGTGCCACGACCGCGACCGGCCCGCCGGGGCTGTCAGTCGTCGACGCCGTCCGACCGGCTCGCGTCGTAGCTCGCCTGGTCGGAGTCGGCGGTGTCACGCTCGGCCGTCACGGCCCCGGTCCCGTCGCCGGACCACTCGGTCGGCAGCGGCAGCGGGAACCCGGGGCGGACGTGGCCCACGATCTCGTCGAGCACGCGCCGCACGGACGGCTCCCCCACCCACAGGTGCTTGGCGCCGTCGACGCCGATCACCTCGGCGTTGCGCACGCGCGCGAAGCGTCGGCGCGCCTCGTCGGGGCGCAGGTAGTCGTCGAGCTCGGGGACGAGCACCACGAGCGGCTTGCCGAACGCGTCCCACCGGTCGAGGTCCTCGTCCGTCGCGCGGTGCAGCGGCGGCGACAGCAGGATCGCGCCCTCCACGGCCGGGTCGGTCCCGTGCTTGAGCGCGAGCTCGGTCCCGAACGACCACCCGACGAGCCAGCGGTGCGGCAGGTCGCGGAACTCCGCGAGCTCGATGGCCGCGGCGACGTCGAAGCGCTCGGCCTCGCCGCCGTCGAACGCACCCTCGCTCGTCCCGCGGGGCGACGACGTCCCGCGCGTGTTGAACCGCAGCACCGCGAGGTCGGCGAGCGCGGGCAGGCGCCACGCCGCCTTCCGGTAGACGTGCGAGTCCATGTAGCCGCCGTGCGTCGGCAGCGGGTGGAGGGTCACGAGGGTCGCGACCGGGTCGCGGTCGGCGGGGAGCGCAAGCTCGCCGACGAGCGTCAGCCCGTCCGCCGTGTGCAGCTCGACGTCCTCGCGCCGTGCGGGCAGGACCGTCAGGGACCGGATGGGGGTCGGACCGGCCGGTGCGTCGGCTCCGGCGGGCGCGGGATCGGGTGCGGTGCTCATCAGGGTCGAGCCTAGTTCGTCCACTGCGGACCTCTACCGGGGGCGACGGCGCCCGCGCGCCTGCCAGCACGACGTGTGCCAGTGCCGGCGGTGGTCGAGCGCCGTCTCGGCGCCGAAGAACGAGTCCTCCTGCCACGCCACGACGTGGCCCGTCCCGGGCGGGATCTCCTGGTTGCACCCCGGGCACAGGTAGGTCTTGGACCCGCCGCGTACGGTCCGGACCTGCCACTCGCCGTCGGCCCCGGACTCGCGGCGCGCGCCGCCGAGAGCCCGGTCCAGGTCGAGGGGTGCGGGCTCCGCTCCCCAGGGTCGCTTGCGGGACGGTCGGCGGGACGGCATGCGCCCATTCTCCCCCGGGCGCCGCGCGCGGGGGCGACTGACGGGCGGGGCGACGTACGGGCGCAGCCGTCGGGCCGGCGGCTCCCAGCGGGTGTCCAGGCAGGACCGCTAGAGTGTCCGCGCCGGTGCTGCACCCGGCACGCGGACGCGAGGCGGCCCCGACCCGGGACGCCGACGACCGCCGTCCTGCGGGGTGCGGCCCAGACCCGACGACCCCGCGTCGTCCCACCGACCGAAGGACCCCCTCTCGTGAAGCACCGCACCCTGCGCGGCGTCGCCGCGCTCACCCTGGGCGCCGCCCTCGTCCTCTCCGGCTGCTCGTCGGAGGGCGGGTCCGGCGACGAGACGTCGCCGAGCCCGTCCGAGACCGACAGCGCGGACGCCGCGACGTCGGCGCCCGAGGACGTCGCGGCGCTCGAGGCCGTGACGGTCACCGGCGACCCGGGCGCAGAGCCCACCGTGGAGTTCGAGACGCCGTTCGAGGTGTCGGGCGCGGCCGCGATCTCGCTGAACGACGGCGACGGCGACGAGATCGCCAAGGGCCAGGAGGTCACGCTGCACCAGGCGGCGTACTCCGGCGCGGACGGCTCCAAGGTCGGGTCGACCTGGGTGGACGACTCGGCGCAGTCGGTCCCGCTCGACGACAGCGTGTACCCGCAGCTCATCGAGGTACTCGTGGGCAAGAAGGTCGGGACCCGCTTCCTGTTCGCCGCGCCGGGCCAGGACGGCACGGCGATCCTCACCGTCGGCGAGGTCACCGCCGTCAAGGACGCCCCGGTCGCCCCCGACCCCGCGGACGTCCCGGACCGCGCCGAGGGCGAGGCCGTGACGCCCGCCGAGGGCCTGCCCGTCGTCACGCTCGACGACACGGGCAAGCCGTCGATCGAGATCCCCGAGGGCTACACCGCGCCGACCGAGCTGGTCGTCCAGCCGCTCATCAAGGGCACCGGCCCCGAGGTCACCGAGGACCAGACCGTCATCGCGCACTACACCGGCTGGAAGCTCGACGGCGAGCAGTTCGACTCGTCGTGGGACCGCGGTGAGCCCTCGACCTTCCCGCTGAGCGGCGTCGTCGCCGGCTGGACCCAGGGCCTGTCCGGCCAGACCGTCGGGAGCCAGGTGCTCCTCGTCATCCCGCCGTCGCTCGGCTACGGCGAGAAGAGCGACGAGAACACGCACGAGCTCGCGGGCGAGACGCTCGTCTTCGTCGTGGACATCCTCGCGGCGTACTGACCGGCACTGAGCCGACACGTCTCGACGAGGGCCGCACCCCGAGCGGGGTGCGGCCCTCGTCGCGTCGGTAGGGGTCGCGGGTCCGGGCCGTGGGTCCCGGACCGCCGGGACCTGGACCGGCAGAGCCCGCGCGTCGCGCGACGTACGCTCGGTCCATGACGGACGCCTCCACGAACCCGGTCCCCGCGGTGCCCGACGACGCGCTGTCGCCGAGCCCCGCCGTCCCGCCCGAGCGCGAGGTGCTCACGTGGGAGACGTTCGGCGTCGCCGCGCGCGAGCTCGCCGAGCAGGTCGTCGCGAGCGGGTTCCGCCCGGAGGTCGTCGTCGCCGTCGCGCGCGGCGGGCTCCTGCCCGGCGGCGCGGTCGCGTACGCGCTCGGGACCAAGGGCGTCGGGACGCTCAACGTCGAGTTCTACACCGACATCGGCCAGACCCTCACCGACCCGCGCGTCCTCCCGCCGCTCATGGACACGTCCGACCTGCCGGGCGCGCACGTGCTCGTGGTCGACGACGTCGCGGACTCGGGCCGCACGCTCGCCCTGGTCATGGAGATGCTGAGCAACCACGGCGCCGAGGCGCGGTCCGCAGTGCTCTACACCAAGCCGCGCACGATCATCCAGCCGGACTACTCGTGGAAGGACACCGACCTCTGGATCACGTTCCCGTGGTCGGCCGACCCGCCCGTCGAGGGCGCGCAGTCCCGCCCGAACGACTGAGCCGACGATCGTCGTCGGTCAGCGCGTCCGGAAGGGGGCCAGCGTCGCGCGGACAGCCTCCGCCGCGCCCCAGTCGGGCTCGAACTGCGCGATGACGGCCAGGTGCTGCCGGAGCTGGACGACGGGAAGGCGCGCACGCCAGTCGTCGTCGAGACCCGTGAGCTCCGCGTAGAGCCCGAAGAAGGCGTCGGCCTCGGGCGGGGGCGCGGTCGTCCACACGTGAGCGAGGTCGACCTCCGCCCACGTGTAGGAGACGGCCGGGTCGATCAGCGCCGGGCGGCCGTCGGCGGTCGCCATGACGTTCGACGCCCACAGGTCGCCGTGCGTCAGACAGGCCGGTCCTCCCGGCAGCACCTCCGGGAGCCGCGCGCAGAGGCGCTCGAGCGCTGCACGGTCCGCGGCGTCGAGCGCGGCGTGGACCCGGGGTTCGTCGAGCCAGCGCAGCAGCCGGTGCTGCGCGAAGAACTCGAAGCCGTCCTCCGTCCACGTGTTCACCTGCCGGCAGCGGCCGAGCCAGCCGTCCTGGTGCCACCCGAAGCGGTCGCTCCGCGTCGTGGTGTGCACGCGCGCCAGCGAGCAGGCGAGCTCCTCCCAGAAGACCGGCGTCGACGGCCGCGGAGCGAGCGCCGACAGCACGAGCAGGTCCCGGCCCGCGTGAACCACCTCGGGGGTCTCCAGCCCGGCTGCGCGGAGCGCAGCCAGGCCCTCGGCCTCGACGGTGAAGACGTCGTCGCCCGGCGCGTCCGCGTCGAACGCCTTGACGAACAGCGGCTCGCCGTCGGCCCGCCGGGCCAGCCCGGCCGTCGCGGCGAGCCCACCGCTCACCGGCTCGACGGAGGTCACGTCGTCGAGGCCCGCGGCGCGCAGCCGCTCCCTGAGCATGCCCATGGCGGGACTATGCCAGACGCCGAGGGCCCGGACCCGCAGCTTTGTGCAGGTCCGGGCCCTCGGCGCCGGATTGGCGACGGTCAGAAGTCCCAGTCGTCGTCCTCGGTGTTCACGGCCTTGCCGATGACGTACGACGAGCCGGAGCCGGAGAAGAAGTCGTGGTTCTCGTCCGCGTTCGGCGACAGCGCCGAGAGGATCGCCGGGTTGACGTCGGTCTCGTCCTTGGGGAAGAGCGCCTCGTAGCCGAGGTTCATGAGCGCCTTGTTCGCGTTGTACCGCAGGAACTTCTTGACGTCCTCGGTGAGCCCGACGCCGTCGTAGAGGTCCTCCGTGTACTGCACCTCGTTGTCGTACAGCTCGAAGAGCAGCTCGAACGTGTACGCCTTGAGCTCGTCGCGCTCCTCCGGGGAGAGCTTCTCGAGACCCTTCTGGAACTTGTAGCCGATGTAGTACCCGTGCACGGCCTCGTCGCGGATGATGAGGCGGATGAGGTCGGCCGTGTTCGTCAGCTTGGCGCGCGACGACCAGTACATCGGCAGGTAGAAGCCGGAGTAGAAGAGGAAGGACTCGAGCAGCGTGCTCGCGACCTTGCGCTTGAGCGGCGAGTCGCCCTTGTAGTACTCCATGACGATCTCGGCCTTGCGCTGGAGGTTCGGGTTCTCCTCCGACCAGCGGAACGCGTCGTCGATCTCGCGCGTCGAGCACAGCGTCGAGAAGATCGACGAGTAGCTCTTGGCGTGCACCGACTCCATGAACGCGATGTTGGTGTACACCGCCTCCTCGTGCGGCGTGATCGCGTCGGGGATGAGCGACACCGCGCCGACCGTGCCCTGGATCGTGTCGAGCAGCGTCAGACCGGTGAACACGCGCATCGTGAGCTGCTGCTCCTCCGCCGTGAGCGTGTGCCACGACTGGATGTCGTTCGACACCGGCACCTTCTCGGGCAGCCAGAAGTTCCCGACGAGGCGGTCCCACACCTCGAGGTCCTTCTCGTCCTCGAGACGGTTCCAGTTGATCGCGCTCACGCGATCGATGAGCTTGAGCTTCCCCGTGGGCGACATCTGCCTTCTTCTCTCCTGCTGACCCCGGACCGACCGGGACGACTTCGTGGGACCGGACCCTGCGCCGTCGGCCACGCCTCTCGGGGACGTGGCCGACGGCGTCGGGCATCGAGGCAACCGATGGTTGCCTCAGGCGACTACAGCATGCAGCTGACGCAGCCCTCCACCTCCGTGCCCTCCAGGGCCATCTGGCGGAGACGGATGTAGTAGAGCGTCTTGATGCCCTTGCGCCACGCGTAGATCTGCGCGCGGTTGACGTCGCGCGTCGTGACCGTGTCCTTGAAGAACAGCGTGAGGCTCAGGCCCTGGTCGACGTGCTGCGTCGCGGCGGCGTACGTGTCGATGATCTTCTCGTAGCCGATCTCGTACGCGTCCTCGTAGTACTCGAGGTTGTCGTTCGTCAGGTAGGGCGCCGGGTAGTAGACGCGCCCGATCTTGCCCTCCTTGCGGATCTCGATCTTCGACGGCACCGGGTGGATGGAGGACGTCGAGTTGTTGATGTAGGAGATCGAGCCGGTCGGCGGGACGGCCTGGAGGTTCTGGTTGTAGATCCCGTGCTCCATGACCGAGGCCTTGAGGGCCTTCCAGTCGTCCTGCGTCGGCACGTGCACGCCGGCGTCGGCGAAGAGCTGGCGCACGCGCTCGGTCTCCGGCTCCCACACCTGGTCGGTGTACTTGTCGAAGTACTCCCCCGACGCGTACTTCGAGTCCTCGAAGCCGCCGAACGCGCGCCCGCGCTCGATCGCGAGGCGGTTCGACGCCGCGATCGCGTGGTAGGCGACCGTGTAGAAGTAGATGTTGGTGAAGTCGACGCCCTCGGTGGAGCCGTAGTGGATCCGCTCGCGCGCGAGGTAGCCGTGGAGGTTCATCTGGCCGAGGCCGATGGCGTGGCCCGCCTCGTTCGCGCGCTTGATCGACGGCACCGACTCGATGCTCGTCTGGTCCGAGACCGCGGTGAGCGCGCGGATCGCGGTGTCGATCGTCTTGGCGAAGTCGGGCGAGTCCATCGTCTTCGCGATGTTCAGCGAGCCGAGGTTGCAGGAGATGTCGCGGCCGACGTGGTCGTACGAGAGGTCCTCGTTGAACGTCGACGGCGTCGAGACCTGGAGGATCTCCGAGCACAGGTTCGAGTGGGTGATGCGGCCCTTGATCGGGTTCGCCTTGTTCACCGTGTCCTCGAACATGATGTACGGGTAGCCGGACTCGAACTGGAGCTCGGCGATCGTCTGGAAGAAGTCGCGCGCCTTGATCTTCGTCTTGCGGATGCGCGAGTCGTCGACCATCTCGTCGTACTTCTCGGTGACCGAGATGTCGGCGAACGGCTTGCCGTAGACGCGCTCGACGTCGTACGGCGAGAAGAGGTACATGTCCTCGTTCTTCTTGGCGAGCTCGAACGTGATGTCCGGGATCACGACGCCCAGCGAGAGCGTCTTGATGCGGATCTTCTCGTCCGCGTTCTCGCGCTTGGTGTCGAGGAACCGCAGGATGTCCGGGTGGTGCGCGTGCAGGTACACGGCGCCGGCACCCTGGCGCGCGCCGAGCTGGTTCGCGTAGGAGAACGAGTCCTCGAGCAGCTTCATCACGGGGATGACGCCCGACGACTGGTTCTCGATGTGCTTGATCGGCGCGCCGTGCTCGCGGATGTTCGACAGGAGCAGGGCGACGCCGCCGCCGCGCTTGGAGAGCTGCAGCGCGGAGTTGATGCCGCGCGCGATGGACTCCATGTTGTCCTCGATGCGCAGCAGGAAGCAGGACACGGGCTCGCCGCGCTGCGCCTTGCCGACGTTGAGGAACGTCGGGGTCGCGGGCTGGAAGCGGCCCGAGATGACCTCCTCGACGATGTCGAGCGCGGCCTGCTCGTTCCCGTCCGCGAGGCCGAGCGCGACCATGCACACGCGGTCCTCGAAGCGCTCCAGGTACCGCTTCCCGTCGAACGTCTTGAGCGTGTACGACGTGTAGTACTTGAACGCGCCGAGGAACGTCTCGAACCGGAACTTCTTGGCGTACGCGAACTCGAAGAGGGACTTCACGAACGCGCGGTCGTACTTCGCCAGGACGGCCGGGTCGTAGTACTTGTTCTCGACGAGGTAGTCGAGCTTCTCCTGCAGGTCGTGGAAGAAGACCGTGTTCTGGTTGACGTGCTGGAGGAAGTACGCGCGCGCGGCCTCGCGGTCCTTGTCGAACTGGATCTCGCCGTTCGGGCCGTAGAGGTTCAGCATCGCGTTGAGCGCGTGGTAGTCGAGCTGGGTGCTCGCCAGCGGCACCTGCTGGGGCGCGAGCTCGACGTCACCCGCCACTGCGCTCGCGGAGTTCACGCCGGAATCCGTGACTGTCGTTGCCAAAATCGTCCCAATCCGTCGCGGACGCGCACGGCGTCCTCGGCTGTTCCCAGGAGTTCGAAGGCGTACAGGTAGGGCACCTGGCACTTCGCGGAGATGATGTCGCCGGCGATGCAGTAGGCCTCGCCGAAGTTGGTGTTGCCCGCGGCGATGACGCCGCGGATCAACGACCGGTTGTGCACGTCGTTGAGGAACTTCACGACCTGGCGCGGGACGGCACCGCCCTCGTTGCCGCCCCCGTAGGTCGGGACCATGAGCACGTACGGCTCCTCGACGCGCAGGAAGCCCTCGGTCGGACGCAGCGGGATGCGCTGCACGTCCATGCCGAGGGCCGGCAGGTCGAGCCGCTGGACGAACCGGTGCGTGTTCTCGCTGACGCTGGAGAAGTACACGAGCGACCCCACGGGGACGCACCTCCGTCCTGCCCTGCTCCGCCTGCTTCCGTACGTGGTCGGGGCGCCTCGCGGCGCCCCGGGAGGCCGGTCAGGCGACGACCGGCGAGACCTTCTGCGCGAGGGCGTTGATCTGGTCGGGACGGAACCCGGACCAGTGCTCGTCCCCGGCGACGACCACGGGCGCCTGCAGATAGCCGAGCCCGCGCACGAGCTCGAGCGCCTCGGCGTCCTGGCTGATGTCCACGACGGAGTACTCGATGCCCTTCTTGTCCAGAGCGCGGTACGTCGCGTCGCACTGAACGCAAGCCGGCTTGCTGTAGACCGTGACGCTCATGGGGTGACTCCTCGTCTCTCGCGCTCTGTCCGGGATCGGTCCTCGGGGAGGGAGAAACGTCTCTGACCTCGAAGGACACCGGTGGAACTACGTCTGTGTGATTCGCCAGAAGGCCTCCGGCCCCCTGGGTGTGCAACCACTATACCTAGTGGTCGACACCGTGCCACCGCACTAGATGTCGTGGTCGAACTTCACCCGTCGGCATGTGGTAAGAGCCATGGATCCATGGTCCCACCCCCCTCTGACACGCCCCTGGAGGGCGTCGTCCACAGCCCGTCGTCCACCGCCGGAGGTGTCCGGAACGGCTCGTTCTCGCGCCCCGCGACGAGCCGTCCACAGGATGGGGACGGCGTCGGTCCACACCCTGTGCGACGCGCCGACACCTCTGCGGGACGCCGGCACGGAGTCGTGCGGGGCGCCCGAACCTGCACGACAAACAGCCCAATACGGACTCAGAATCTCGTGATCCTCTCGGCGTGTCGTGCCGTCGGCGTGTCGTACGCCATGCCCGGTCCCTGCCGCCGTGCCCGCACCCGGCTCGGGCGCTTCGCCCGGTGTCGCCCGACCGCCAAGTCACCCGGTGCAGGTGATACGCCCGCGCGCTGCCCCGGTGGACGATCGGCTCGTCGGACGTCCACGACTGCGCCGAGGAGGCGGTCGAGATGCACCCAGAGCACGCAGCAGTGCACCGCAGCGACGAGGAGCGGGCGACATGAGCGCGGCAGACGCCGCCGAGGGGCCGGCGGTACCCGCCACGTCGTCCCGGGCGCGCGCCGCCATCCCGGCGAGCAACTACATCTCGTGGATCGCCCTCGCGATGATGACGACGAGCTCCGTCGCGAGCCTGCGCGCCGCGCCCACGATGGCCGTCTACGGGCTGGCGTGCGTCTTCCTCTACCTCCTGCCCGCCGTGGTGTTCCTCCTTCCCACGTCGCTCGTCTCCGCCGAGCTGGCCTCCGGCTGGAGCGGCGGCGTCTACAAGTGGGTGTCCGAGGGGATCTCGAAGCCGATGGGCTTCCTCGCGGTGTGGTGCCAGTTCGCGATGACGATCTTCTACTACCCGAGCCTGCTCGGGTTCGTCGCGAGCACGCTGGCCTACGTCATCAACCCGAGCCTCGCGAGCAGCGGCGTGTGGACGGCGATCGTCATCGTCGTCGTCTACTGGTCCGGCGTGTGGGTCTCGTCGCGCGGCACCAAGGGCGTGGCGGGGCTCGCGAGCGGCGGGCTCATCATCGGCACGCTCATCCCGGGCGTGATCCTGGTGACGCTCGGCGTCGTGTTCCTCGGCCAGGGCAACGCGTCCGCCGCGCCGATGGACGCCGAGCACCTGCTGCCCGCCTGGGCCGGCCTGTCGAGCCTCGTGCTGATCGTCAACAACTTCCTGTCGTACTCCGGCATGGAGATGAACGCGGTGCACGTCGGGTCGCTGCGCAACCCCGCACGCGAGTTCCCGCGCTCGATCTTCCTCGCCATGGGCATGGTGCTGCTGATCTTCATCCTCCCCGCGCTCGCGATCAGCTGGGTCGTCCCGGCCGAGCAGCTCTCGCTGACCGCGGGCATCATGCAGGCCTTCGACGCCGTGTTCGCCTACTTCGGCTCGCAGTGGCTCACGCCGATCATCGGGATCATGCTCGTGACGGCGTCCGTCGCCGGCATGCTCACGTGGTTGGCCGGGCCGTCCAAGGGCCTCCTGCTCATCTCGCGCCAGGAGGGCTACCTCCCGCCGTTCCTCCAGAAGCTCAACAAGAACGGCGTCCAGCAGAACATCCTCGTCACGCAGGGCGTCGTCACCACGGTGATCGCGCTCGGCTACGCGCTCATCCCGAGCGTCTCGAGCGCGTACTGGATCTTCTCGGTCATCACGACCCAGGTGTACCTGATCATGTACCTGCTCATGTTCGTCGCGGCGATCCGCCTGCGCCGCCAGCAGCCCGACCACGCACGCGGGTACCGCGCACCGATGCTCGGGGCGCTGTGCGGGGTCGGCTTCGTCGCGTCGCTCGCCGCGCTGCTGGTCGGGTTCATCCCGCCGTCGCAGTTCGGGTCGGGGAGCCCCGGCTCGTACCTCGTCATCGTCGCCGGCGGGGCCCTCGGCCTGGGCCTCCTGGTGCCGTACCTGTTCTACCGGTTGCGCAAGCCGTCGTGGAGGCTCCCGGACGCGACGACGCAGGAGAAGGAGGCGAGCGCACCATGAGCGAGGTCACGGAACGGCAGCCGCGCCGCGAGCGCCGGACCATCTACGTCGTCGCGGCCGTCGTGGTCGTCGCGCTCGTCGTCGTCGCGCTGCTGGTACGTGGCGAGCGGGAGACGACGACGGAGGCCGAGCAGAAGGCGGAGCAGCTCCTCACCGCGCTCGCCGCCGCGGGCGCGCCGACACCGCAGGTGGACCAGGTCGTGCGGGTCCTCGGGGACGACGGCGGAGCCACGTGCGAGGACCCCGGTAGCGCGCTGGGCCGGGCGACCCTCCTGGGTCAGCTCGTCAACGGGGCCGCGGGCCCGGGCATCCGGCCCGTCGTCGCGGACAACCGCGTCGTCGAGGGACAGCTCCTCATCATCCAGATCTACTGCCCGGACGAGCTCGCCGGGTTCCAGGACCTCGTGGACGGTCTGCACCTCGACGACACGGTCAAGGGCTGACCCCGCGCCGGGGCCGGCACGGTCCCGGGGACGGGGAGAGGGCGAGGGCGAGGGCGAGGGGAGGGCGAGGGCGACGGTCAGTCCGTCGCCCTCGCTGCGACCGGCGTGGCCGACGTGGGCAGGGTGTGCGTCACCGCGGCGGCGGCCGACGCGGCGTCGTGCACCGTTCCTCGCTCGGCCCGGTACCGCCGTCCCATGACGACCGCCATGACGACCCCGAGCGCGCTGGTCCCGGCCATGACCCAGGAGGCGGTGCCGAGACCGGAGGCGAGGGCGTCGGCGGTCGTCGCACCCGCGGCGGTGCGGTCCGCGACCACCGCCGCGTAGATCGAGGCCACGACCGCCGTCGCGACCGCGGCACCGACGTAGCGCGCCATGTTGGAGACGCCCGACGCTGCGCCCACCTCGTTCGCGGAGACGCACGCCGTGGAGGCGGAGGACGCCGGCCCGTTCGACAGGCCCATGCCGACGGCGATCGCGATCAGGGGGAGGACGAAGGCGCCGTACCGCCAGTCGGCCTGGACGACGCCGACGACGCCGAACCCGACGGCGGTGAGCAGGAACCCGAGCCCGACGACCTGCCGTCCCCCGACCTTCGCCGCGAGCTTCGGCACCAGCGGTGCGACGATCACGAGGCCCGCCGTCGCGGGCAGCGTCGCGAGCCCCGCCTCGAGGGGGCTGAGGCCCAGGGTGGCGGGGTCCTGGAAGTAGATGCTCAGCAGGTACATGAGCCCGTTGATCGTGCCGGAGCCGATGAGGATGGCCACGGTCGCGCCGACGAGCACGCGGTTGCGCAGGAGGGCGAGATCGAGGAGCGGGACCGCGACCCGGCGCTCGACCACGACGAACAGGCAGCCCGCCACGACGGCGACCGCGAGGCTGCCGAGGGTCGCGAGCGAGCCCCACCCCCAGTCGCTGCCCTTGCTCAGCGCGAGGATGAGAGGAGCGAGGGTGAGCGCGACGAGCACGGTTCCCGCGTAGTCGATCGAGCGCGAGCGGTCGGGGTCGCGCGACTCGGACACGACGACGTACGTCAGGACGACGCAGGCCGCGGCGACGACGGCGTCGACCCAGAAGAGGCCCTGCCACCCGGTGAGGTTGACGAGCACCCCGCCGAGCAGCGGACCCGCCGCGGCACCGACGGCGGACGCCGCACCCCACAACGACACCGCCCGGAGCTGGGCGTCGCCGCTGTTGGCCACCGACAGCAGGCTCAGCCCGCACGCCACGATCGTCGCCCCGGCCGCACCCTGGACGAAGCGCCCGGCGATGACCATGCCGCCCGACGGGGCGAGCGCGATGAGCACGCAGGACGCGACGAAGAGCAGGAGCCCGAGCTGGAACACCCGCTTGCGACCGAACACGTCGCCCAGGGCTCCCGAGGTGACGATCACGGCGGCCCCGACCAGGGAGTAGCCGGTGACCGCCCACTGGAGAGTCGTCACGCTCGTACCCGTGTCCTCGCTGATCGCGGGGAGCAGGATGCTCACCGCCGACGTGTTCGCGTTGACGACCAGCGTCGACAGGCACGCGGCGGCGAGCACCCCGCCCGTCCTGGTCTTGACCTCGACATCGCTCATGGCTGCGAGGCTAGGGAAGGTCGCCCGGGTCGCGCCTCACCCCGTCCGGGCGAGACGGAGGCCGCCCGCACGGGCCGCGGTGCACGACGAGGGCCCACCCGGTGCGACCGGACGGGCCCTCGCGCGGGCGACGAGCAGATTCGTCAGGCGGTCTCGTCCACCGTGGGGAGCGTGTTCGACGTCGCGAGCCGGCGGTACCAGTGCGCGGAGTCCTTCCACGTGCGCTCGAGCGTGTCGTAGTCGACGCGGATGATGCCGAACCGGCGGTCGTAGCCGTAGCCCCACTCGAAGTTGTCGAGCAGGGACCACGCGAAGTACCCGCGCACGTCGGCGCCCGCGTCGACCGCGGCACCCACGGCGTCGACGTGGTCGTGCAGGTACGCGACGCGGCGGTCGTCGTGCACGCGGGCGGTGCCGTCGGCGTCGACCGTGACCTCGTCGGCGAACGCGGCGCCGTTCTCGGTGACCATCATCGGCTGGTGCGGGTACGTCCTCGCCACGGACACGAGCAGCTCGGTCATGCCGGCGGGCTCGATGTTCCAGCCCATCGCGGTGTACGGGCCGGGCTGCTGGACGAACTCCACGTCGTCGACGCCGATCCACGGGCTGTGGCTCGACGCGCCGTGGCCGTCGTTCTCCGACCGCTCGCCGTCGCCGGAGAAGTGGCGCACGCGCACGGTCGAGTAGTAGTTGACGCCGAGGATCGACAGCGGCTGGCGCACCGTCTCGAGGTCGCCCTCCTGCACGAACGACCAGTCGCTCACGTGCGCGGTGTCGGCGAGCAGGTCGGCGGGGTACTCGCCGTCGAGCATGGGCGCGAGGAACGCACGGTTGGCGAGGGCGTCGATCTTCCGCACGGCGTCGAGGTCGCCCGCGGACGACGGGTCGTCGGGCCGGATGACGTGGAGGTTGAGCGTGACGGACGTCCTCGCGTCCTCGCCGAGCTCGTCACGGATCGCCTGGACGGCGAGGCCGTGCGCGAGGTTGAGGTGGTGCACGGCCGCGAGCGCCGCGGCCGGCTCGGTGCGGCCGGGCGCGTGCACGCCGGAGCCGTAGCCGAGGTAGGCGGAGCACCAGGGCTCGTTGAGCGTCGTCCACGTGTCGATCCGGTCGCCGAGCTCGCGCGCCATGTGGCGGGCGTACTCGGCGAACGCGTGCGCGGTGTCGCGGTTGGCCCAGCCGCCGGCGTCCTCGAGCTCCTGCGGGAGGTCCCAGTGGTAGAGCGTGACGACGGGCTTGACGCCCTTCTCGAGGAGCGCGTCGACGAGGCGCGAGTAGAAGGCGACGCCCTCGGGGTTGAGCGGGCCGGTGCCGCCGGGCTGGACGCGGGACCAGGAGATCGAGAAGCGGTACGCGCCGAGGCCGAGGTCGGCGATGTGCTGCACGTCCTCCTGCCACCGGTGGTAGTGGTCGTCCGCGACGTCGCCCGTGTCCCCGTTGAGCGTGCGGCCCGGGGTGTGGGAGTAGGTGTCCCAGATGGACGGCGTGCGGCCGTCCTCGGCGGCGGCGCCCTCGATCTGGTACGCGGCGGTGGCGGAGCCCCAGAGGAAGTCGGTCGGGAACGTCCGGCGGCCCGACGGCGCGGGCGCGGCCTGCACGTCGACGGCGTCGGGGGCGGTGGTGTCGGTGGTCACGAGGATCCTCGCTGCTCGGTCGTCGGACGACGCGGTCCGCGACGGTGGTCGGTGGGTGCTCGTGCGGTCTCGGCGGGTGCGAGCGGGGCACGCGCGGGAAGTGCCAGGGCGAGCATGCCATGGGAGCGCTTCCATGACATGCTCGCCCAGGATACGTCGTCAGCCGAGGTCGATCGTCACGCTCGTCGCACCGCGCGCCGCGGCCACCGCGGAGCCGGCCCGCACGGACCACCCCGCCGCGGCGTCGTCGGACGAGACGGTGAGCGTCGCGCCCGACCGGCGCACGCGGAACGTCGCCCCCGGAGCACCGTCCGACGGCGGGACGACCACGAGCTCGTCGTAGCCCTCCGGCAGCTCGAACGCGTGCAGCGTGACGCCGTCGGCCCAGTCGTAGTCCGGCCGGTCGGTGCGGGCGCCCACCGGGAGGACGGTGCCCGGGCGCACGAGCACCGGGAGCGAGTCGAACCCGTGGGTCTCGGTGACCCAGCGCGGGCCCGTGACGGTCTCGCTCAGGGCGGGGCCGTCGTCGGGCTGGACGAGGCGCGTCCACGTGCCCTCCGGCACGTAGTACTCCACGCGGCCGTCCGCGCGGAACACGGGCGCGACGAGGAGCGCGTCGCCCAGCAGGTACTGCGTGTCCGCGGTGAAGCCCGCGCGGTCGTGCGGCAGCTCGAGCGCGAGCGGGCGCATCATCGGCACGCCGTCGGTGTGCGCCTCCTCGGCCACGCGCCCGAGGTACGGCATGAGCGAGAGCTTGAGGTGCGTGAACTTGCGCGTCACGTCGACGGCCTCGTCGTCGAACGCCCACGGGACCCGGACCGAGCCCGAGCCGTGCAGGCGCGAGTGCGACGAGAGGAGGCCGAACGCCGTCCAGCGCTTGAACACGCCCGGGTCGGGCGTGCCCTCGAAGCCGCCCATGTCGTGGCTCCAGTAGCCGAACCCGGACATCGACATCGACAGGCCGCCGCGCAGCGACTCGGCCATCGACGCGTACGTCGAGTCGCAGTCGCCGCCCCAGTGCACGGGGAACTGCTGCCCGCCCGCCGTCGCGGACCGCGCGAACAGGACCGCCTCGCCCTCGCCGCGCGTGCGCTCGAGCAGCCGGAAGACCGCCTCGTTGTAGAGCTGGGCGTAGTAGTTGTGCATCTTCTTCGGGTCGGAGCCGTCGTGCCACGCGATGCCGTCGACGGGGATCCGCTCGCCGAAGTCGGTCTTGAAGCAGTCGACGCCCTGGTCGAGCAGGCCCTCGAGCTTGCCCACGTACCACGCGGTCGCGTCGGGGTTGGTGAAGTCCACCAGGCCCATGCCCGCCTGCCACAGGTCCCACTGCCACACGGACCCGTCCTCGCGCTTGACGAGGAAGCCCTGCTCCGCGGCCTCCGCGAAGAGCGGCGAGCGCTGCGCGACGTACGGGTTGATCCACACGCACACCTTGAGCCCCCGGTCGTGCAGGCGGCGCAGCATGCCCTCGGGGTCGGGGAACGTGCGCGGGTCCCACTCGAAGTCGACCCACTGGTACTCGCGCATCCAGAAGCAGTCGAAGTGGAACACCGACAGCGGCAGGTCGCGCTCGGCCATGCCGTCGATGAAGCCGTGCACGGTCTGCTCGTCGTAGCTCGTCGTGAACGACGTGGTGAGCCACAGCCCGAACGACCACGCCGGGACGCGCGCGGGGCGGCCGGTGAGCGCGGTGTACCGGCGCAGCACGTCCTTGGGGGTCGGGCCCTGGATGACCAGGTACTCCAGCGCCTGCCCCTCGACCGAGAACTGGACGCGCGTGTTCACCTCCGAGGCGACCTCGAACGAGACCTTCTCCGGGTGCTCGACGAACACGCCGTAGCCCTTGGTCGTCAGGTAGAGCGGGACGGACTTGTACGCCTGCTCGCTCGACGTGCCGCCGTCCTCGTTCCAGATGTCGACGACCTGGCCGTTCTTGACGAACGGGCCGAACCGCTCCCCCAGGCCGTAGACGAGCTCGCCCGGCTCGAGCGCCAGCTGCTCGTGCGTCCAGGCGCGGCCGTCGTCGGCCGTGACGTGCCCGACCGACTTGGGCAGCGAGGAGGTCAGCACCTCGCCGTCCGCCTCGAAGTCGACGCGCCACCGGTCGCCCCGGTGCACGCGCACCGCGAGGTCCTTGGACCGCAGGACCGCGACGTCGTCGTGCACCTCGACCTCGGGACGGAACCCGGGCTCGCCGGTCACCTGGAACGCCGGGCCGCGGCGCACCGCGCCCTGGTGGTGCTCGACGCGCACGCGGATCACGCCGGGCGCGGGCGAGGAGTACGTCGTCGTGAGCATCGGGCGGTTGAGCGTGTCGCCACGACCGCGGATCTTCGCCGTCGGCGCGTACACGGTGAGCGTGCCGGCCGCCTCGTCCGCGCGGACGTCGTCGACCTCGACCGCGTAGAGGGGGTGCATGCCGGGCCGGACCTGCCAGTACCCGTCGGTGAACTTCATGGGTGGTGCTTCCTTCGTCGGTGCGTTCAGGAGTCTCGGGGGCGGCCGCGGGCCGCGGTCACTTCACGGCACCGGCCGTGACGCCCCGGGTGAGCGTGCGCTGGAAGATGAGGAAGAAGATCAGCGCGGGGATCAGCGAGACGAGCGCGCCCGCGTTCGTCGTCGGGGCGTCCATCATCCGGTCGCCCTGGAGCGACGCGAGGGCGATGGGGATCGTCTGGGTGTCGTTGGTCGTCAGCATGACCAGCGGGATGAAGAACTCGTTCCACGTCCAGATGAAGAAGAAGATCATGAGGACGCCGAGCGTGGGCTTGACGATCGGGTAGACGACCTGCCACAGGATGCGCCAGCGGCCGGCGCCGTCGAGCTGGGCGGCCTCGAGCAGCGCGGGCGGGAACGTGCCGAGCACGGACGCGAGCAGGTACGTGCCGAACGCCGCCTGGATGACCGTGAAGATGATGATGATCGACCACTGCGAGTTCGACAGGCCCACCTTCTGCGCCATGTCGAACAGCGGGTAGATGAGCGCCTCCTGCGGCAGCATGTTGGCCACGAGGAAGAGCGTGACGATCCACAGGCGACCCTTGATGCGGCCGACGCCGATCGCGTAGGCGCTGAGCAGCGACAGGAGCGTGCCGAACACGGCGACGAGCGCCGAGATGAAGACGGAGTTCCAGAGCTTCTGCGGGAAGTTCGTCCGCGTCCAGAAGTTCTGCACGCCCTCGAGGTAGAGCTCCTTCGGGATGCTCAGCGGACCGTCCTGGGAGTACTCGGCCGGCGACTTGAACGCGTTGAGCACCATGATGACGAACGGCGACAGCATGAGCAGGGCGACGAGGATCGCCGCGGCGAGCACGAACCAGCGACCGACGCCGCGGCGGTAGCGCTCGTCCTGGCGCGTGGCCCGCAGAGGGCGGCGGGAACCGGACGACGGCGCGGGCGCCGCGGGCGTGCCGCCCGCGGTCGGGGTGGTGGTGACGGTGGACATCAGCGGCCCTCCTGCTCACGACGCTCGGCGCGGCTCTGCAGCGCGAGGATCACGACGGCGACGACGATGATGACGAGGGTCAGCACGGTCGCCACCGCGGCGCCGTAGCCGACCTTCGACTTGTCGAAGAAGTTGAGGTACGAGTAGTAGCTCGGGACGAGCGTCGAGCTCTCGGGCCCGCCGCGCGTGAGCACGTAGATGGGGCCGAACACCTTGAGCGCGGCGACCGTGCACGTGAGCGTGACCACGAACGTCTCCGGGCGGATCTGCGGGATCGTGATGGCCCGGAAGCGGCGCCACCAGCCCGCGCCGTCGAGCTCGGCCGCCTCGTACAGCTCGGGGTCCACGCGCTGGAGCGCGGACATGAAGATGACGACGGGGTAGCCGATCTGCACCCAGATCAGGACGAGCATGACGCTCGGCAGCGCGGTCGTCGTGTCGCCGAGCCAGTTCGGCGGGTTCTCGATGCCGATCCCGCGCAGGATCACGTTGAGCGCGCCGGTCTGGGCGTTGAGGATCCAGTTCCACAGCACGCCGGCGACGGCGACGGGCAGGATCTGCGGCAGGTAGTACGTGGCGCGCAGGAACGCCGCGACGCGCGGGCCGAACCGGCGGCCGAGGTAGTCGAACAGCACGGCCGCCAGGACGAGGCCGATGAGGGTCGGCGCGACGACCATCGCGAGGATCATCGCGATCGAGTTCTGGAACGAGGTCCAGAACGCCGAGTCGTTCATGAGGTCGGCGTAGTTGCCCAGCCCGTACCAGCGCATCGGCGCCATGCCGCCGCGCCACTTGAACAGGCTGTAGTAGACGTTCATCACGAACGGGTAGCCGATCACGACGACGAACGCCACCGCGCCGGGCAGGAGGTAGGGCAGGTACGGGAGCCAGGCGGGCCGGCGACGGCGGCGGGGCGCCGCGGTCGCGCGCGACGCCTCGCGCGCGGGGCCGGGCCCGGCCTCGGGCACGGTGTCGGTGCGGGTGGTCATGACGGTCTCTTTCGCGGGAGGTCCTCGGGTGGGGGGCCGAGCCGGCCGGGGCGATCCTGGGATCGGCCCCGGCCGGCCGGGCGCGTGCGTCCGCTCAGCTGTCGAGCAGGTCCGCCTTGCCGTCCACGTACGCGGACTCGAGGCCGTCGAGCACCTCGGTCGGCGACTTCGACTGGTTGATGAGCGACTGGAGCTCGCTGACGATCACGTCGTAGTAGCCGGGCACGGGCCAGTCCGGGTAGAACGCGAGGCCGTCGTCGTCGAGGATCGCCTGGAAGTTCTCGGTGAGCTGCTGCGTGCGCTCGTCCGTGATGACGGACGCGTCACCGGCGACGGGCAGGCCGCCCTTCTCCGCGAGGATGTTCTGCACCTCGGGGCGCAGCGTGATGTCGATGAACTCCTCGGCGAGGTCGGGCGAGTCCGCGTTCGCGGGGACGACCCAGAGGTTGCCGGACGAGCCGACCTGGAGCGTGTTGCCGGGGAAGTTGAACTGGCCCCAGTCGGCGTCCATCTCCTCGACGATGCGGCCGAACCACCACGAGCCGGAGACCATCATCGGGTAGGTGCCGTTGATGAACGACACGCCCATGTCCTCGGCGGTCAGCGCGGCGGAGTCGGACGCGACGTACCCGGACTTGATCCAGGAGTCGAGCTTCTCGGTCGCCTCCGTCATCTCCGGGCCGTGGAAGTCCGGGTCGCCGTCGAAGAGCTGGTACTGGTCGATGAAGTCGCGCTCGGAGTTCGCCAGCACGAGCTCGTACCAGAGCTGGCCCATCGGGTACTCGGCGCCGGCCTCGGCCAGCGGGGTCACGCCCTGGTCCTTGAAGGCCTGCATGACGGTCTCGAGCTCCTCGAGCGTCGTCGGCACCTCGAGCCCGTACTGGGCGAACATGTCCTTGTTGTAGTAGACCTGCACGAACTCGCCGTAGTTCGGGACGCCGTACCACTCGCCCGAGCCCATGAGGCCCTGGTCGTCGTAGGTCGCGGTGGTCTGGAGCGAGCCGCTGAGCTTCTCGTCCCAGCCGCGCTCGGTCGCCGCGTCGGTGAGCGGGGTGAGCAGGCCCTGCGCCGCGAGCTGGCCGGCGGTCGCGTTGCCCTTGTTGTACTCCATGACGTCGGGCACGTCGTTGCCGGTGAGGACGATCTTGGCGTTCTTCTGGATCTGCTCGAACGTCTGCTTCTCGACGACGACGTCGACGTCCGGGTTCTCCTCCTCGAAGATCTCGATCGCCTTGGCCCACGCCTGGCCCATGGCGGAGTCCTCGTTCTCGTAGTGCCAGATCGTCAGGGTCTGGTCGTCGGACCCGCCGCTGCCGCCGGAGCCCCCGCACGCCGCCAGGGCGAGTGGGAGCGCTGCCACGGCAGCGACGAGCGAGATCTTCCGGGATCGCAGCATGTGCGTGTCCTCCTCATCGAGTTCCGGCGCTGGAGCCGGAGGGTGACCGGGGCGTCGCCCGGCCGGTCGGTTCAGCGAGCCTCGGGCTCGCGGTCGTCGTCGTCCGGGGCCCGGCCGGCCGCGGGGGCGACGCTGCTGCCGGGTTCGAGGACGCACGGGATGAGCACGTTCGGCGTGCTCGGACGGGAGCCGTCCACGAGGGACAGCAGCTTCTGCACGCCCAGTCGGCCGAGCTCGGCCCCGGGCGCGTGCATCGTGGTCAGCGGCGGGTTGCTCATCTCCCCGACGCCGGGCGACGTGACGATCGACAGGATCGACATGTCGGTGGGGATCGCGACGCCGCGCTGCTGCAGCTCGGCGACGACGCCGAACGTCGCGATCTCGTTCATGGTGACGAAGGCCGTCAGGCGCGGCTCTCGCTCGAGCAACGTCGCGACGGCGTCGCGGCCCGCGCGCGGGGACTCGTCGACGCGCAGCGCGATCGGTTCGAGCCCGCGGCGACGCATGGCCGCCTCGAAGCCCTCCTCGGCGCGGAACGTCGGCGCGTAGCCGTCGTCCGCCGTCGCCTGCGAGTGGTTCACGAGGGCGACGTGCCGGTGCCCCAGGTCGACGAGGTGCTGGACCGCGTCGTCCGTCGTGCGCTCGAAGTCGATGTCCACGGACGGCCGGTCCGTGACGTCGCGCGTCCGGCCGATCATCGTGTACGGGACCCCGGCCTCGTCGAGCACGTCGACCCGGTCGTCGTCGAGCGCGACCTCCATGAGCAGGACGCCGTCCGCCATCCCCTGGCGCACGAGGTCGCGGACCTCCGGGGCCTGGGTCGTGCGGAAGGGCCACAGCACGAGGTGGTAGCCGTTCTCGCGCGCCGTCTCCGCGGCGGACGAGACGAACTCGGCGACCGTGCCGCCGAGGCCCTTCTCCATCGCGGGGTAGATGAGCGCCAGCACGTGGCTGCGGCGCGACGCGAGCCCGCGGGCCATCGCGTTGGGCTGGTAGCCGAGCTCGGCCATCGCGTCCTCGATGCGGCGGCGCGTGGCGTCGGAGACGGGACGGGTCCCGGACAGCGCGTAGGAGACCGTGCTCAGCGAGACCTGAGCGCGTCGCGCCACGTCCTGCATCGTCGCCATCGTCACCACTCCCCTGTGGTCCGGTCCGTCGCCTCGTCCGTCGAAGCGCTTCGTCGAAACGCATCGTCGAAGCGCTTCGCTGTTACGAGTATTGGATGAACAAATGAGGAGAGTCAAGCCCGCGGAGCGAGAACGCGCTCTCTGGTTGAGGGCACCCCCGCCGACCTGGGCCGACGCGGGAGACGACCCGCCAGCCCTGCGGAGCGCCGAACCCGGGCATATCGGTGGCTTCGACCCGCAGGTCGCCCGCAACCCCGGGGTCGCCGCGCTCCCCCGACCGGACGAGACCGGGGTCGCTCCTCACGGGACGGGCTGGGTGAGGAACGACCCCGGGTTCGGCGGGTGCGGTCGGCCGCGCGACGGGTGCGGGCGCGGGCGGGTCAGGGCGCGAGGTCGACCGGGTCGCCCGCGCGCAGGACCTCGCGGACACGCAGGCCGGCGTCCGTGACGACGACGTCGGCGCGGCGGCCCGCGACGAGGCCGCCGCGGTCGTCGAGGCCGAGCACGCCGGCTGGCGTCCACGACGCGGCACGGACGGCGTCGACCAGCGGCACGCCGGCCTCGACCGTCTCGCGCACGACGTCGAGCAGGTGGTACGTGCCGCCCGCGATGGAACCGCCCTCGGTGAGCCGCGCGACGCCGTGCGCGACGGTGACGCGCATCGGCCCGAGCTCGTAGGCGCCGTCCGCCATGCCCGCCGCGGCCATGGCGTCGGTGACGAGCGCGACGGCGTCCGGCCCGGCGACGGCGCCGTCGGCACCGACGTGCGACCCCACGAGCTCGACGACGCTGCGGATCGTGCCGTGCGCGAGGTGCGTGCCGTCGGCCACGAGCTCGACGACCAGCTCGCCGCGCGCGGCCGCCGCGAGGCACGCCGCGATGGGGCCGGGCTCACGGTGGTGCAGCGGCCGCATGCCGTTGAACAGGTGCGTCGCGGTCAGCCGCGCGCCGGGCCGACCGGCGGCCGCGAGCGCCGCGACGCCTGCCGCGATCGCCGCCTCGGTCTGCTCCGTGCTCGCGTCGGTGTGCCCGATCGACGGTAGCGCCCCGACCTCGACGAGCGTCTCGATCACTCCCCCGGCGCCCACGACGCCCGGCACCTCGGGCGCGACGGTCATGGTCCGCAGGTACCCGCGCGCCGCGGCCGCGATCGCGCGCACGAGGTCCGGGTCGCCCTCGAGCATGTCGTGCGGGTTCTGCGCGCCGCACCGCACCTCGGAGAGGAACGGCCCTTCGAGGTGGATGCCGACGATCTCGCCCGCGTCGGCGAGGTCCGCGAGGTTCGCCGTGCGCTCGAGCAGGACGTCGCGCGGGGCCGTGACGAGCGAGGCGACGAGGCTCGTCGTGCCGTGGCGCAGGTGCTCGCGCGCGGCGACGCGCGCCTCCTCGACGCTCGTCGCGTCGGGGAAGCTCGACCCGCCCCCGCCGTGGTCGTGGACGTCGACGAGCCCGGGGAGCAGCGTCGCCCCGTCGCCGGCGGGCACGTCGGCGTACCCCGCGGCCGCGGCGTCCGCTCGGGCGCCCACCCACGCGACACGCCCGTCCTGCACGGCCACGACGCCGTCGTCGAGCACTCCCGTGGGGGTGACGACGCGGCCCACGAGGACTCGCGCGGTACCGGGCTGCTGGTCGGGACGAGGGCTGCGGGCGTCGGTCATGGGCTCATTCTGGCGCACTTCGTACACCTGGCGTGCAAACTCGTGCGGCCGTGGACGCGCGGGGGTCGGGAGGCGAGACGTCAGCGGTCGCGCGAGGCGAGCAGCCGCCTCGCGCCGCGGCCGAGGTGCAGGGCGAAGAGCCGCTGGAACGTCGGCACGGCGAAGGCGAGCGGGCGCACCCACCACAGCACCGGGCGGCTGAACACGTCGATGCTCCACCACAGGTCGCCCGCCTCGTCGCGCTCGACGGCGAAGCGCTCCTCCCCCACGAACGCGTGCCCGGGGAGGGTGCCGTACCCGAATGCGACCCGGTACGCGGACCGCTCGACCCACACGACCTCGCACGGCTCGTGCAGCCGGAGCCGCCCGACACCGAGCAGCGTCGTCACCCGCGCACCGGGCTCGGCGACTGGCGCCCCCGTCTCGAGCCGCACGCGCGCCGCGGCGTGCACGCGCCACGTGAGGAGCTGCTCCCCGAGCCACGCGAGGTCGTCGGGCGTCCGGGGCCGGTCCGTGAGCCGACGGCGCACGTGCAGGTGGCGATACCCCGCGGGCCAGCTGTCCGTCCGGGTCGCGCCGACCTCCGGGTACGTGAACGTCATGCCGCACTCCCCTCCGGGGCCCGCCCGGGCCCGCGTGTCGTGTCCTGTCCCGCGTCGCGGCGCCCCTCGTCCACACCCTCGATCTCGTGCGGGAGCACCTGCCGGGCCGCGAGGACCCGCAGCCCGAGGAGGGTGCAGAGCACGAATCCGAGCGCGTTCGCGACGCCGTGCGTCGCCGCCATGACGTCGAGGCTCGGGTGCGCGAACCCGAGCGCCTCGCCCGCGGCCCACCAGAGCGCGAGCAGCATCGACAGCCCGACGACGACGGCACCCGTCCCGACCAGCGCACGGGCGCCCGCCGTGCTCGCCGGGCTCCCGGGAGCCGCGAGGTGCCCGCCTCCGGCCGCACGCGCCGGACCGGAAGGTCGCGCGAGCGAGCGGACCGCCGCGACCGCCGTCGCCCACAGGGCGAGCGTGAGCACTCCCGCGCCGACGAGCTCGGCGACGTCGCCGACGAAGTAGCCGACCAGCACGAGCACCGTCCCGAGCGGCACGCCCCACGCTCCGGCGACCGCGAGCCCCTCGGTGGCGGCGAGGCGCGCGACCGTGCCCGCGACCAGTGCCGCGCCGAACCCGGCGTAGAGCATGTGCGGGACCGTGAGCGCGAGGTACGTCCCGGAGAACCCGAGAAGCCCCCACCCGGCGCGCTCGGCGACGAGCGCGCTCGCGCCCACCGCCGGCATGGCCAGCGCGGTCACGGTCGCCGCGCGCGCGGCGAGGGCTGCCGCGGCGACCCGCCCGGCGCGGACGTCGCGCACCGTGCGGACAGCCAGACGTGCGCCGGCGAGGGCGAGCACCGCGGTCCCCACGGCGAGGACGAGCGCGAGGAGGGCGGACACGGTGCCGTGCGGGAGCACGACGGCCGCGGCCCCCGCGACCCCCGCGAGGGGCCACGCCACGCTGCGCGCCGCGGGGACGACGTCGGGCCCCAGGAGCCGGAGGCCGAGCGGCAGGACCACGACCATGCCGAGGACGACCAGGCCCGAGACGAGGGCCGCGCCGGCGGGGCTCACGCGCCCATCTCCGGCTCGCCCCCGCGCCCGCGGGCCGCGTCCGCCGGGACCGTCGCCCCGGGCGTTCCCGGGTGGACCGCGCGCACGAGGCGCAGGACGTCGTCGACCACACCGCGCGCGACGGGCAGCCGGGCGAGCCGGACGAGGCTGCCGACGAGCGCCGCCCCGCCGTCGATCAGCCGGCGGGTGCGCGCGAACCCGGGCGAGGTGTCGTGCACCCAGAAGAGCGTGATGCCGAGCTGGGCGAGCCACAGCAGCTCGGGGAGCTGGGCGCGCAGCCGCTCGGAGACGCGCGTCGACGTCCCGGCGACGACCTCCTCGAAGAGGGCGCGCGAGAGGTCGCGCGAGCCGGAGGAGGCGGCGGAGAAGGGGCTCGCGTCCGAGCCGGGGCGGATCGCGACCGACACGAACTCGCCCCCGAACGCGTGGAAGGGGGCGAACGCGTCGACCGACGCCCCCCAGACGCCGCGCAGCCGGTCGGCGAGCGAGCCGCCGGCGGCGAGCACGGGGGCGGCGCGCTCGGCGTGCTCGCGCTGCACCTCGAGGTAGAGCTCCTGGACGAGCGCGTCCTTGGACGGGAAGTGGTAGTACGCGTTCCCCGTGCTCACGCCGGCCTCGGCGGCCACCGCGCGCATGGTCGTGCGCTCGTACCCGACGTCGCGCAGCATCCGCACCGCGACGTCGCGCAGGTGCGCGCGCGTGCGCTCGGACTTCGGCGTCGCGCTCATGCGCCGAGGCATTTTTTGAACATGTTCAAAACCTATCATGCGCCTGCCCGCTGGCGGACGCGGGAGGCTATGGCCGACGCCTGTTGTTTTCTGTTCGCTCTTGTGGGAATCTGTGGCCGACAGCGCAGTCACGTCCCCGTGCCTGGACCACGCGGGACCCGCTCTTCGACGACGAAGGACACGCATGCGACGACCACGCTCGACGGGCGCCCTGGCGCTCGCCTCCGGCCTCCTGGCCCTCGCCCTCGCGGCACCGGCGGTCGCGGCGACACCGCCGGTCCCCGCGGCCGTCCCCGCCACGTCCCCGGCTGCCACGACCGGCGACCCGACGACGCCCCTCGACCGGCCCGAGGTCGGGCCGGGGACCTCGTTCGTCGACGTCCGCGAGAAGCTCGACGGCTACGCCGACCCCGACTGGTACGCAGCCAACGTCCCGGTCGTCGACCTCCCCGACGCGGACGCCGAGGCGGTCTACTACTACCGCTGGCGCGTGCTCAAGGAGCACCTGCGCTACACCGAGCCCGGCACGGGCTGGGTGCTCACGGAGTTCCTCGACTGCTGCGGCTACGCCGCGCCGTACCAGGCCATCAACGCCGCGGCGGGCCACCAGCTCGCCGAGGGCCGCTGGCTGCGCGACCAGCGCTATCTCGACGACTACGAGGACTACTGGCTCACAGGCCCCGGCCAGATCGAGCCGGCGCAGAACCCCGAGGCCGCCGACTGGGCGCACCAGTACTCCTTCTGGGCGGTCACCGCGATCGTCGAGCGCGCGAAGGTCACCGGCAACCTCGACCGCCTGCGCGCGCTCCAGCCCGAGCTGGAGACCTTCGTCGAGGACTGGGGGAACCAGTTCGACGCCGACCTCGGGCTCTACTGGCAGACGCCCGAGTACGACGCCAAGGAGAGCTCGCCCGCGTCGTACGTGACCGACCGCGACTACGCGGGTCGCCACACGTTCCGGCCGTCGATCAACGCCTACCTCTACGGGGACATGCTCGCGCTCGTCGAGGTCGCGACGCTCAACGGCGACGAGGCGACCGCGACGGAGTACCGCGACCGCGCCGCCGCGCTGCGCGAGGCCGTGGACACCTACCTCTGGGACGACGAGCGCGACTTCTTCTACGACGTCGTGGACTGGGAGAACCCGGACCACGAGCGGCTGCGCGACCGGCTCGACGTCGGGTTCGTGCCGTGGAAGTTCGGCCTCGCCACGCCCGAGCAGGCGGTCGCGCTCGACCAGCTCCTCGACCCGCAGGGGTTCGCGGCGCCGTACGGTCCGACCGTGACCGAGCGCCGCTCCCCCGACTTCTGGCGCTCGTCCGACCAGGGCTGCTGCAAGTGGGACGGGCCGTCGTGGCCGTTCTCGACGTCGCTCACGCTCGACGGCGTCGCGACGGCGCTGCGCGACGACGCCGCGGGCGACCTCACGCGCGCGGACTACCTCGACCTGTTCGACACCTACGTCCGCACGCAGTTCCGCGACGGCGAGCCGTACGTCGCCGAGGCGCACCACCCCGACGAGGACCGCTGGATCTACGACGGGAACAACCACTCCGAGGACTACCTGCACTCCAGCTACGTGGACCTCGTGCTCCAGGACCTCCTCGGCCTCCAGCCGCAGTCCGACGACTCGCTCGTGCTCGACCCGCTCGTGCCCGCCGACTGGGACTGGTTCGCCGCGGAGAACGTGCCCTACCACGGGCGCAACGTCACGGTCCTCTTCGACCGCGACGGCTCGCGCTACGGGGCGGGCGCGGGCCTGCGCGTCTACGTCGACGGCGAGCAGGTGCTGCACGCCGACGCCGACGCGGTCGCCGAGGGCGCCGACCCGGTCGAGGTCCCGGTGCCGAGCGGCGACCCGCAGCGCCTCCCCCACGCCGTCAACACGTCGGCGAACCCGCTCCGGAACGCCTACCCGCGCCCCGTCGCCTCCTCCACGTGGCGGTACGACGACGCGTGGCGGGTCCTCGACGGCAAGGTCTGGTACGACGAGGTGCCGCAGAACACGCGCTGGTCGAACTACTCCTCGCCGAACGCGCGCGACTGGCTCGGGGTCGAGTTCGCCGAACCGACGACGATCGGCGACGTCCGCTTCCACGGCTACCAGGACGCCGACGCCGTCCAGCCCGCTGCCGGCTACGAGCTCGAGTACTGGGACGGCGCGGCCTGGCAGGTCGTCCCCGACCAGACGCGCGTGCCCGAGCAGCCCGTCGGCAACGGCCTGAACCGCATCACGTTCCCGCCGCTCCGGACGACGAGCTACCGCCTCACGTTCGACGCCGCCCCCGGGAAGTCCGTCGGGGTGACCGAGCTCGAGTCCTGGAGTCCCGTGTCCCGCGCCGTCTCGGCACGCGTCGAGGCCGCGGAGCCCGCCGTCGGGCGCGCCTCGCGCGTCGACGTGACGATCTCGACGCGCGACGACGCCGTCGCCGGCGCCGAGGTCTCGCCCGACCTCCCGGCCGGCTGGACCGCCGTCGCCGTGGGCGCGGAAGGCCCGCTCGACCTCGGCGCGTGGGACCGGGCGACCCGGTCGTGGGACGTCACACCCGGGCCCGACGCCGTCCCCGGCAGCGAGGTGCGGATCGGCGCCGTCGTGCGCTGGGGCGGGTCGAGCACGCCGGAGGAGGCACGCGCGACGACGACCGCCCGGCTGACGTTCGACCCGGCCTGGTACGACGACGTCGTGCTGCACGACGACTTCGACGCCGACACGACCGCGGACTGGACGACGCTGCGGCCCTCCGGCGAGGCGCTGCCGGCCGTCGCGGCCGGCGACGGGGTGCTCGCCGCGTCCGGCGACGCGCGCTACTGGGGGCTGTACGGGCACCGCACGGCCCGCGCGACGCCGACGTCCGTGGTCATCGCGGAGATCGGCGCGTTCTCCGGAGCGGGCACGCAGGAGGACTCGCTGTTCCTCGGCCTCGCCGCGGCGGACCGCACCTACGCGCTCGCGTGGTTCAACCACACGAACGTCGCCTCGGGCCTCGACTACGTCGGGGGCGCGGACGGGTCGTCACCGTACTTCGGCCTGCGGGGCTACGGCCCCGGCGACCGGATCGCCCTCCAGGTGAACGGCGCGCGCGTCGACGTGTTCGCCGAGGAGGACGGCGGGTGGACCTGGTACGGCGGCACGACGACCGGCGGCGCGCTCGACACGTCCGACCCGGACGTGCTCGCCGAGCTCCTGCCGACGATCGGCTTCCGGGCCGACCGCGGCACGGTGAGCGTCGCGTCGTTCGAGGTGAGTTCCCGCACCACCGACGTGCCCACGCCCCAGGTCGACGTCACCGCGGTGCCGCGCTGCCTCGCCGGCACGGCGTACGTCGCGGTCCGGGCGTCGTACGCCGGGACGGGCGGCCCCGGGGCGGGCGGCCCGGTGGACGTCGAGCTCGTGACGCCGTTCGGGTCGCGCACGATCACGGGCGTCGCCCCGGGCGCCAACGCTTACCAGTCGTTCTCCGCGCGCGCCGCGTCGATCCCGGCGGGCTCGGCGACGGTGCAGGTGACGGACGCCGCCGGGACGGTCACCGAGCACGCGGCGCCGTTCGCGGCCCTCACGTGCTGACCGGTCGGCCGAGCCCGCGGTCCTGACCCCTCGACCAGGCGGTCGTGGCCCTTCTCCGCTGCGAGACGCGCCACGACCGCCTGCTCGTCCGGGTGGGCGGCTCCCGCGCCGGAAGTCTCGCGCGTCAGAAGAGGCGGGAGTCCACGTCGTCGACGCCGCGCATCGCGTCGTAGTCGAGCACGAGGCAGCCGATCCCCCGGTCCGTCGCGAGGACGCGCGCCTGCGGCTTGATCTCCTGCGCGGCGAACACGCCGCGCACGGGGGCGAGGAGCGGGTCGCGGTTGAGCAGCTCGAGGTAGCGCGTGAGCTGCTCGACGCCGTCGATGTCGCCCCTGCGCTTGATCTCGACGGCGACGGTCGCGCCGCTCGCGTCCTTCGCGAGGATGTCCACGGGGCCGATCGCGGTCGGGTACTCGCGGCGCACGAGCGTGTGCCCCGAGCCGAGCAGCTCGATCTGCGCGGCGAGCATCTCCTGGAGGTGGGCCTCCACGCCGTCCTTGACGAGGCCCGGGTCGATGCCCAGGTCGTGCGAGCTGTCGTGCTGGACCTCGTGGAGCTCGATCTCGAGGCGGTCGTCGCTCTTGGCGTGCTGCACCGCCCAGACCTCGGTCACGCCGCGCTCGCGCGCCTCCTCGGACGGCTCGCGGACCGCGAGCGAGCACGGAGGGCTCATCCAGTTGAGGGGCTTGTACGAGCCGCCGTCGGAGTGCAGCAGCACGCTCCCGTCGGCCTTGACGATGAGCACGCGCGTCGCGAGCGGCAGGTGGGCCGAGAGACGGCCGGTGTAGCGGGCGGAGCAGCGGGCGACGACGAGACGCATGAGGCAGGTCCTCCGGGTCGATGGTGGGCGGTCCGGGACGCGGCGTCAGCCCACGGGCGACGCCTCAGACGACGACGTTGCGCCGACCGGGCGGCGCGGCCTCCAGCCAGGAGGCGAGCCCCTCGTACGCGGCGCGCGACATCGTGAGCTCGAAGTCCTGGCCGTGGTAGCGGCACCGGACGAGGTAGGTGTCGGGGCCGTCGCCGACGAACGGCTCGCGGCCCGCGATGACGAGGTCGTAGCGCGACCACGTCCGGGCGGGGCGGATCGACACCGACCACAGCCGCCACCAGTCGATACGACCGACGCCGTAGTGCGCGATGCCCGCGACCCAGGGGGCACCGGCCGCGCCCGCGCGCCGTGCACCGCACTCGAACGAGCCGACGCGGTGGGACAGGGCGCGCAGACGCCACGCCCCCAGCCCGATCGCGAGAAGGACGAGGACGAGCAGTCCGATCGCGAGCCAGGCCAGGGGCGTCATGGTCGTGCGAGGGTCAGCGGGCCGGTACGGACTCGACCGAGTCCGCGACGATCGTGACCTGGTTGGAGTCGACGGAGAGGAACCCTCCGCTGACGCGCACGTCGAGGGTCTCACCCTCGGCCACGATGCGCACCGAGCCCTCGCGCAGCACGGAGAGCAGGGGCGAGTGGTCCGCGAGGATGCCGATCTCACCGTCCGCCGCAGGGGCCGTGACCCGCTGCGCGCGGCCCGACCAGATCTTGCGGTCCGCCGCCACGAGGTCGACGTTCAGCTGTGCCACGGGAACTCCTTCATGGGCGGTTCATGCCCGGCGTGGTGTCCGGGTCCGGGTGCGACGCCCGCGGGGCCGGGCCGAGCGGCCCGGCCCCGCGTCTGCGTCGGATCAGGCGCCGTACTCCTGCTGGATGCGCGCCCAGTTGCGCTCGAGGTCCTCGAGGCCACCGATGTTGAAGAACGCCTGCTCGGCGACGTGGTCGAACTCGCCGTCCGCGATCTTCTTGAACGCCTCGATGGTCTCGCTCAGCGGCACCGTCGAGCCGACGACGCCCGTGAACTTCTCGGCCATGTAGGTGTTCTGGGAGAGGAACTGCTGGATGCGGCGCGCACGCGCGACGACCGTCTTGTCCTCCTCCGAGAGCTCGTCCACACCGAGGATCGCGATGATGTCCTGGAGCTCCTTGTTGCGCTGCAGGATCGACTTCACGCGCGTCGCGACGTCGTAGTGCTCCTGGCCCACGTAGCGCGGGTCGAGGATGCGGCTCGTCGACGCGAGCGGGTCCACCGCGGGGTACAGACCGCGCGAGGCGATCTCACGGGAGAGCTCGGTCGTCGCGTCGAGGTGCGCGAACGTCGTCGCCGGCGCCGGGTCGGTGTAGTCGTCCGCCGGCACGTAGATCGCCTGGAGCGACGTGATCGAGTGACCACGCGTCGAGGTGATGCGCTCCTGGAGCAGACCCATCTCGTCCGCGAGGTTCGGCTGGTAGCCGACCGCGGAGGGCATGCGGCCGAGCAGCGTCGACACCTCGGAGCCCGCCTGCGTGAAGCGGAAGATGTTGTCGATGAACAGGAGGACGTCCTGCTTCTTCACGTCGCGGAAGTACTCCGCCATGGTCAGCGCGGAGAGCGCGACGCGAAGACGCGTGCCCGGGGGCTCGTCCATCTGGCCGAAGACGAGGGCGGTCTTGTCGAAGACGCCGGCCTCCTCCATCTCGACGATGAGGTCGTTGCCCTCACGCGTGCGCTCGCCGACGCCGGCGAACACGGACACGCCACCGTGGTCCTGCGCCACGCGCTGGATCATCTCCTGGATGAGGACGGTCTTGCCGACGCCCGCACCACCGAAGAGGCCGATCTTCCCACCCTGGACGTACGGGGTGAGGAGGTCGATGACCTTGATGCCCGTCTCGAACATCGTGGTCTTCGACTCGAGCTGGTCGAACGCCGGGGGCTTGCGGTGGATCGGCCAGCGCTCGGTGACCTCGACCGTCTCGCCCGGAGCGCCGTTGAGCACGTCGCCCGTGACGTTGAAGACCTTGCCCTTGGTGACGTCGCCGACGGGCACGCTGATCGGCGCGCCGGTGTCGGTGACCTGGGCACCGCGGACGAGGCCGTCCGTCGGCTTGAGGGCGATGGCGCGCACGAGCGAGTCACCCAGGTGCTGGGCGACCTCGAGCGTGAGCGTGAACGACTTCTCGCCCTCGCCCTGCGACGAGAGGTCGATCTCGACGGTCAGCGCGTTGTAGATGTCGGGGATCGCGTCCGCCGGGAACTCGATGTCCACGACGGGGCCGATCACACGAGCGACCCGGCCCACGCCGGGACCGCTGGAGTGCTCGACCTGTGCTTCCACGGTGGTGGCGGTCATTGCTGGCCTCGCTTCGCAGTGCCGGAGTGGTCCCCGGCGGTGTCGGTCAGGATGTCGGTGATGGTGCTGGCCGCGCGGGCCGTGCGGCCCGTCATGACGCCGCCAGGGCGTCGGCACCCGAGACGATCTCGCTGATCTCCTGGGTGATGTCCGCCTGACGCGCCTGGTTCGCCAGCCGCGTGTAGTTGCGGATGAGGTCCTCCGCGTTGTCCGTCGCCGTGTGCATCGCGCGCTGACGTGCCGCGAGCTCGGACGCCGCCGCCTCGAGGAGGCAGCTGAAGATCCGGCTGCGCACGTAGCGAGGGAGCAGCTCGTCGAGCACGGCCTCGGGCGAGGGCTCGAAGTCGTACAGCGGGAGCACGTCGTGCTTGCCCGCCGGTGCGACGCCCTCGACGACCTCGAGCGGGAGCATCCGCACGACGCGCGGGCGCTGCGTGACCATGTTGACGAACTGCGTGTACACGATGTGCAGCTCGCTCACGCCACCCTCGGCCGCCGGCGCGAGGAACGCCCCGAGCAGGGCGTCCGCGATCTCGCCCGCGACCTCGGAGTTGGGCGCGTCCGACCCGTACGACCACGACCCGGCGAGCTCGCGCCCGCGGAACGTGTAGTACGAGATGGCACGACGACCGGCCCCGTAGAGCGCGACCTCCTTGCCCTCGGCCACGAGGCGCTCGACGAGGCGCTCCGTCTCGCGGATGATCGACGCCGAGTAGGCGCCGGCCATGCCGCGGTCGGAGGCGACGACGAGCACCGCGACGCGGTTGGTGTCCGTGCGCTCGCTCGTCAGCGGGTGCTTCGTCGACGTGTGGGTCGCGACGGCCGACACGGCCCGGGTGATCGCCCGGGCGTACGGCGACGCGGCGGCCGTGCGGTCGCGCGCCTTGCCGATCCGCGACGCGGCGATGAGCTCCTGCGCGCGGAACATCTTCTTGAGCGACTGCGTCGACTTGATCCGCTGCTTGTAGACGCGCTGGGATCCGGCCATCGTCAGGCCCTCTTCTGCCGGACGATCTGCTCCTGCTCGATCTCCGTCTCGGCCTCGTCCTCGGTGTCCCCACCGACGAGCGGCGTGCCGTCACCCGTGAGGAAGCCGGACCGGAACGTGTCGACCGCCGAGGAGAGCTGGGCCTCGGTCTCGTCCGACAGCTTGCCGGTCTCCGCGATCGTCGACAGGACGTCCGTGTTGCGGCGCAGGTGGTCGAGCAGCTCGGACTCGAAGCGACGCACGTCCTCGACCGGGACGTCGTCGATCTTGCCCTTGGTGCCGGCCCAGATCGACGCGACCTGGTCCTCGACCGGGTACGGCGAGTACTGGCCCTGCTTGAGCAGCTCCATCAGGGCCGCGCCGCGCTTCAGCTGGCCGCGCGACGCCGCGTCGAGGTCGGACGCGAACATCGCGAACGCCTCGAGCGCACGGAACTGCGCGAGCTCGAGCTTCAGCGTGCCGGAGACCTGCTTCATGGCCTTGACCTGCGCGGCACCACCGACGCGGGACACCGAGATGCCGACGTCGACGGCCGGGCGCTGGTCGGCGTTGAACAGGTCGGACTGGAGGAAGATCTGGCCGTCGGTGATGGAGATGACGTTCGTCGGGATGTACGCCGAGACGTCGTTCCCCTTGGTCTCGATGACCGGCAGGCCCGTCATCGAGCCGGCGCCGAGCTCGTCCGAGAGCTTCGCGCAACGCTCGAGCAGGCGGGAGTGCAGGTAGAAGACGTCACCGGGGTACGCCTCGCGGCCCGGCGGGCGGCGCAGCAGGAGCGACACGGCACGGTAGGCCTCGGCCTGCTTCGACAGGTCGTCGAACACGATGAGGACGTGCTTGCCGCCGTACATCCAGTGCTGCCCGATGGCCGAACCGGTGTACGGGGCGAGGTACTTGAAGCCCGCCGGGTCGGACGCGGGAGCCGCGACGATCGTCGTGTACTCGAGCGCGCCGGCCTCCTCGAGCGCGCCGCGCACCGACGCGATCGTGGAGCCCTTCTGGCCGATGGCGACGTAGATGCAGCGGACCTGCTTCTCGGGGTCGCCCGACTCCCAGTTGGCCTTCTGGTTGATGATCGTGTCGATCGCGATCGCCGTCTTGCCCGTCTGGCGGTCACCGATGATCAGCTGGCGCTGGCCGCGGCCGATCGGGATCATCGAGTCGATCGCCTTGAGGCCGGTCTGGAGCGGCTCGTGGACCGACTTGCGGTCCATGACGCCGGGCGCCTGGAGCTCGAGGGCGCGGCGGCCCTCCGTCGCGACCTCGCCGAGGCCGTCGATCGGGTTGCCCAGCGGGTCGACGACGCGACCGAGGTACCCGTCGCCGACGGGGACCGAGAGGACCTCGCCGGTCCGGCGGACCTCCTGGCCCTCCTCGATGCCGGTGAACTCGCCGAGGACGACGACACCGATCTCGCGGACGTCGAGGGTGAGGGCGAGACCCAGGGTCCCGTCCTCGAAGCGCAGCAGCTCGTTGGCCATCGCGCCCGGCAGACCCTCGACCTGGGCGATGCCGTCGGCGGCCAGGGTGACCCGGCCCACCTCCTCGGACACGGCGCCCTCGGGCTCGTAGGACTTCACGAAGCTGTCCAGAGCGGCCCGGATCTCCTCCGGCCGGATCGTCAGCTCAGCCATTGCTCTTCTCCTGTCGTGGCCGCACCTCGTGGTTCGGGTGCGGTCGAACGTTTGTCGGTTGTGCGGCCGGTGGCCGGCAGGACGGTCGTCGGTCGGAAGGGTCGGCTCGTCAGCTCACGAGGCGACGGCGCGCGTCGGCGAGCCGGGAGAGCACGGTGGAGTCCACGACGTCGGCACCCACCTGGACGCGCAGCCCGCCGAGCACCGTGGGGTCCACGGTGACGTTGAGCTGCACGGCTCGCCCGTAGGCCCGCTCGAGCAGTCCCGCGAGACGGTCGAGCTGTGCCTGCGTGAGCACCGCGGCCGACGTGACCGAGGCGACGAGGCGCTGGCGACGCTCGGCCGCGATCTCCCCGATCCACCCCAGCGTCGGGACGAACCGGCGACCGCGCAGCGCGCGCGTCGCGTGGACCGCGAGCACCTCGGTGACGCGGTCGACCTTGCCGTCGAGCAGCGCGTGCACGAACGCGGCACGGCGCCCGGGATCGGTCGTGTCGTCCGAGAGGACCTGCCGCGCCTCGCGCTGCCCGACGAGCGCGCGCGAGGTCCGGAACAGCTCGTCCTCGACCTTCTCCAGCGCACCGCGGGCCTCGGCCGACGCGAGGACCGCGTCCAGGCCCAGGCGCTCGGTCGCGTCCGCGAGGTCGCCCTCGCGGGTCCAGCGGGACCGGACCAGGCCGGACACGAGGTCCACGACCCGCTCGTCGAAGCCCGACGCGAGGACGGCGGACACGAGGGCCGCCTTGTCCGCGCCGGACCGCGACGGGTCCGCGAGTGAGCGCCGCAGCGGCGCCGACTCGTCGAACGCCGCGGTGACCGCGAAGAGCTGCTCGCCCAGCGCGAGCGCGCCCTCGCCCGCCGAGCGCAGGACCGGCTCGAACCGGTCCCGCGCCTGCGTCAGGGACTCGCCGCTCGTTCCGCGCATCAGCGCTCCTCGGAAGCCGTGCCCGCCGCGCTCGCCGCCGCGGGACCCGCGGCCTCGAGCTCGTCGAGGAAGCGGTCGACGACGCGGCTCTGGCGCGCCGAGTCGGCGAGCGACTCGCCCACGATCTTCGAGGCGAGCTCCGTCGCGAGCAGACCCACGTCGTTGCGCAGCGAGACCGCGGCCTGCTGGCGCTCGGCCTCGATCTGGCGGTGCGCCGTCTCGACGATGCGCGCGGCGTCGTCCGACGCCTTCGCCCGCAGGTCGGAGACGATGGCCGAGCCCTCGGCCCGTGCCTCCTCGCGGATCTTCGCCGCCTCCGTGCGCGCCTCCTGGAGCTGCTGGTGGTACTCCGCCAGCGCCGCCGCGGCCTCCGCCTGGGCGGACTCCGCCTTGGCGAGGCCACCCTCGATCTTCGCGGTGCGCTCGTCGAGCACCGCCTGGAACTTGGGCAGGATGGCCTTGTAGAAGACGATCGCGATGACGACGAGGACGACCGCCGACCAGAGCAGGTCGTAGCCGGCCGGCAGGAAGAGGTCGATCCCCTCCGGCTCCTCCGTCTGCGCCACCAGCGAACCGGCGGCGCTCGTCAGCGCCGACATCACGCCGCGGGGAAGAGGAAGCCGGCGACGAGACCCAGCAGGGCGAGGAGCTCGACGAACGCGACACCGAGGAACATGGTGGCGCGGAGCTGGCCGGCGACCTCGGGCTGACGGGCGATGCCCTCGATGGTCTTGCCGATGAGGATACCGAGGCCGATGCCCGGGCCGATCGCGGCGAGGCCGTAGCCGACCGAGTTGAGGTTACCGGTGACCTCGGCGAGGGTGGTGACGTCCACGATGGGTGTTCCTTCCGTTGGGCGCCGGCCCTGGGTGGTCCGGCGTCGCGTGGGTTGATGCGTCTGGAGCGAGCTGGTGGTGCGAGCGGCGAGGTGCGCCGACCGTCAGGTCAGTGCTCTTCCTCGAGCGACATGTTGATGTAGACCGCCGCGAGCAGGGCGAAGATGTACGCCTGCAGCGCCGCGACCAGGATCTCGAAGAGCGTGAAGGCGAAGCCGCCGGCCAGGCTGAGGACGCCGAGCGCCTTCATCGCGGGAGCCGCCTCGAAGAAGAAGTACTGCGTCGCCGCGAAGCAGAGCACGAGCATGATGTGCCCGGCGACCATGTTGGCGACGAGACGGATGGCCAGTGAGGCCGGCCGGATGATGAGGATCTGGAGCAGCTCGATCGGCGTGACGATCAGGTAGATCGGCGCCGGGATCCCCGGGGGGAACAGGTTGCTCTTGAGGTAGCCGCCGAGGCCGTGCTTCTTGATGCCGACGTACCAGTAGGTCACGAAGACCCACAGGGCGAGGAGCAGCGGGATGCCGATCCGGGCGGTGCCGGCCATGTTGAGGCCGGTGATGATGCCCGTGATGTTGAACGCGAGGATCGCGCAGAAGATCGTCGTGATCATCGGCACGAAACGCTTGGCGTTCTCCTTGCCCATGATCTCCTCGACGACCTGCACGCGCACGAAGTCGAGGATCATCTCGATGGCGTTCTGGAACCGGCCGGGGACGAGCTTCGCGCGGCGCGCCGCGATGACGAAGATCGCCAGCAGGGCGACCGTCGCGACGACGCGGACGATCCAGATGCGGTCGATCTGGAAGATCGTGCCCTCGAAGAGGATGGCCGGCGGGAAGAAGTCGGCGATCGACGGCGCGTGGAAGCCACCTTCGCTCTCGGAAGCAGCGAGGAGCACGGGGGTCGCAAGCGTGGACAGGGTGGACTCCCAATGGTCGTGTGGTCCGGGCAGCCGTCACTCGTTGGTGGGCACGCCGTCGGACCTGGCCGTCATGGATTCGCCAGTAGCCTAACGTATGGATCGGCGTGCTCACGCCGATCTGGCGGCGCTTGTGACATTTTGCTCATGCGCTCCGGGCAACTGGTCCCTGGCCCGGGCGCCGCCCTCCTGGTAGGGGCGCGGTCGGTCAGCGGGCGTCGGGCTCGACGTAGGGGATGCGCCCCCTGCTCACGGCCCGGTAGTCGAGCACCGCGGAGCCGATGACGCCGACGAGCAGGACCCCCGCGAAGACCCAGCGGTCGTAGAAGTCCATGCCGCGCAGGACCACGAGGATCACGATGAGCACGACCATCTTCGCGAGCCAGCTCCCCATGACGACCGCCGCGGTCGTCGTCGGGCTGGCGTCCACCGTGCGGAGCATCGCCCAGACCGTGGTGGCCGAGAAGAGCAGCGCCACGCCCACGCCGAGGAGGGCACCCCACACGCCCGGCAGACCGGCGACGAGCGCACCGATCGCGACGCCGAGGACCGTGAGCGCGCCGAGCAGGACGAGCACGTCCCGCAGCGCGGTCCGGAAGACCGCGCGGACGGCCTGCCCGTGCGGGCCGATCGTCTGCTCGGCGGACTTCTCGGCGGGCTCCGCGCCGTCCGGCTGGGCGGGTTCGGGCTGGCTCGTGGTCATCTGAGGGCTTCCTTCGGCGGGGTCGTGACGGCGGGCGAGGACGGCGGGGCGGCCTCGCTCGGGTCGTCGTCGGAGGTGGTGGTCGTGACGGGCACGGACGACGTCGTGGTCGCGGCGTCGTCGTCGAGGAACCGGCCGCGCGTGCGCAGCGGGCCGAGCGTGAGGACCGCGGAGACCAGGACCGCGACCGCGAGGCCCACGGCCACGCCGTGCCAGTGCCACTGGACGAGCGCGACCGCGGCGAACGCGAACACCGACGTCCAGACGTAGAGGATGAGCACGGCGCGCCGGTGCGAGTGCCCGATCGCGAGCATCCGGTGGTGCAGGTGCATGCGGTCCGGGTGGAACGGCGACTTCCCGCGCGCTACCCGGCGCACCACCGCCATGCCCATGTCGAGCAGGGGCAGGAGGATCACCGCGAGCGGCAGCAGGATCGGGATGAACGCCGGGATCTGCTGGGCGCCGGAGAGCGCGTCGGGATCGATCTTGCCCGTCACGACGATCGCCGCGGCGGAGAAGACGAGCCCGAGGACCATCGATCCCGAGTCCCCCATGAAGATGCGCGCCGGATGGAAGTTGTGCGGCAGGAAACCCACGCAGATGCCGACGAGCACGGCGATCACGAGGGTCGCGAGGCTCGAGTAGTCGTCGGCGCTCGCCTTCTGCGTGAGCACGTAGGAGTAGACGAAGAACGCCGCACCGCCGATCGCGACGAGCCCGGCCGCGAGACCGTCGAGGCCGTCGACGAAGTTCACGGCGTTCATCGCGACGACGACGACGAGGATCGTCGCGGCGAGCTGGAGGCGCGAGGACCAGATGAGCTGCTGCTCGCCGATCCCGAGGGGGAGCGTGAAGAGGACGACTCCCTGGGCCGCCATGAACCCCGCCGCGAGCACCTGCCCCGCGAGCTTCGTCATCCAGTCGAGGTCCCAGATGTCGTCGGCGATCCCGAGCAGGCAGACGATCGCGGCCGCGCCGACGATCCCCCACGCCCGCGAGTCCGCCACGAGCCGGCCCGCGACCTCGCTGACGAACACGCTCTCGAGGAACGGCATCTGCGACGCGAAGACCACCGCCACCACGAGGCCCAGCAGCATGGCGAGCCCGCCGAGCCGGGGGGTCGGGATCGTGTGGACGTCGCGGTCGCGCACCGCGGTGATCGCGCCGGTGCGCAGCGCGACCCAGCGCGCGAAGGGCGTCGCGAGGAACGTCACCACGGCGGCGACGAGCATCACGAGCAGGTAGACCCTCACCCGCCGTTCGCCTCCGGCTCCCCGGCGTCGTCGGTGGTCTGAGCGTCGGTGGGCGCGTCGGTGGGAGCACCGGCGGGCGGGTCGTCCGGGCCCGCGACGTCCGCGACCTCGCGGAGCCGGTCGAGCGTGACCGCGCCCTGGCGCACGACGCGCAGCGTGTCGGACGTCGCGTCGACGATGGTCGACGCCACCCCGCCGGGCGCCACGCCGCCGTCGAGGTAGACCGTCACGGCGTCGCCGAGCTGTGCCTGCGCGTCGTCGACGTCGAGGGCCGCGGGACGGCCGGTCGCGTTCGCCGACGACACCGCGAGCGGCCCGGTCCGGCGCAGGAGCGCGAGCGCGGCCGGGTGATCGGGCATGCGCAGCGCGACGGTCCCGTGCGTCTCCCCCAGGTCCCACGCGAGCGAGGGCTGGGCACGCAGGATGATCGTGAAGCCGCCGGGCCAGAAGGCCTCGACGAGGCGGCGCGCCGCGTCGGGCACGTCCGTGGCGAGGCCGTCGAGCGTGCGGGCGTCCGGCACGAGCACGGGCGGGGGCATCTGTCGGCCACGGCCCTTGGCCGCGAGCAGCGCGGCGACGGCCTCGGCGTCGAAGGCGTCGGCGCCGATGCCGTAGACGGTGTCGGTGGGCAGCACAACGAGGCCACCGCGGGAGATCGCGTTGACCGCCTCGTCGATGCCGGCGCCCCAGGTGTTCGGGTCGGTCACGGGGTGGACGGAGCTCACGGGTCCATCCTTCCACGCCCACGGGCGGGCTCCGGGTCACCGGCGCGCTCGGGTCCGGAGCGCCGGGCCACGACCATGCGGTCGCGTCCCGCGAGGTCGACGACGGTGCGGACGTCGGCGAACGCGCCGGTCGCCGCGACCATGTCGCGCGCGGCCGCGGCCTGGACCTCGGCGTGCTCCATGACGTAGAGACCGCCGGGGCGCAGGAGCCGCGCGGCCGCGGCCGTGATCCCCCGCGGCACCTCGAGACCGTCCGGCCCGAGGCCGTAGAGCGCCACGCCGGGGTCGTGGTCGGCCACCTCCGGGTCGCGCGGGACGGCACCGGGGGGCACGTACGGCGGGTTGGACACGACGACGTCGACCGTGCCGTCGAGACCGCCGTCGGCGGCAGGCCCGGCGAGCGCCGTGCGGGCGTCGCCCCGCACCAGGTGCACGACGACGCCGCTCGCCTCGCGCACGGCCGTCACGTTCCGCTCGGCCCAGGCGTGGGCGGCGGCGTCGAGCTCGACCGCGTGCACGTCGGTCCCGGCGACCTCCGTCGCGACGGCGAGCGCGATCGCCCCCGAGCCGGCGCACAGGTCGACGACGGTCGCGCGCCCCGATCCGGCCACGACCGCGCGGGCCTCGTCGACGGCGACCTGCGCGACCTGCTCGGTCTCGGGCCGCGGGACGAAGACGCCCGGCCCGACGGCCAGCTCGAGGTGCCGGAACGGCGCGGTGCCCACGAGGTGCTGGAGCGGCACGCGCCGCGCGCGCCGGGCGACGAGCTCCGCGAGGGCGGGCGCCACGTCGTCGGGGACGGGCGTGCCGAGGATCGCGCGACGTGCCACGTCGCTCCGGGGCACCGAGAGCGCGTGGGCGAGCAGGAGCTCGGCGTCCGCACGCGCCGAGGGCACCCCCGCGGCGTCGAGGACGGCCGTCGCCCAGCGGAGCCAGGTGGAGGTGCGGGCGTCCGACGGCGGGTTCGGAGCGACCGGCTCAGGCATCGCCGGCGCTCGCGAGGCGGGCCGCCTCGTCGGCCTCGACCGCCGAGCGCACGACGGGGTCGAGGTCGCCGTCGAGCACCTGGTCGAGGTTGTAGGCCTTGTACCCCGTGCGGTGGTCCGCGATGCGGTTCTCCGGGAAGTTGTACGTCCGGATGCGCTCGGAGCGGTCGACCGTGCGGACCTGGGAGCGGCGCAGGTCGGCGGCCTCCGCGGCGGCGGCCTCCTGCTGCGCGGCGAGCAGGCGCGCGCGCAGCACGCGCATCGCCTGCTCGCGGTTCTGGAGCTGCGACTTCTCGTTCTGCATCGACACGACGATCCCCGTCGGCAGGTGCGTGATGCGCACGGCGGAGTCGGTCGTGTTGACGGACTGCCCTCCGGGTCCGGACGAGCGGTACACGTCGATGCGCAGGTCGTGGGGGTCGATCTCGACCTCGCCCGCGTCCTCCACCTCGGGGAACACGAGCACGCCGGCCGCGGAGGTGTGGATCCGGCCCTGCGACTCGGTCACCGGCACGCGCTGGACGCGGTGCACGCCGCCCTCGTACTTGAGGTTCGCCCAGACGCCGTCGGCGGGGTCGGTCGGCGTGCTGCGCGCCTTGACCGCGACCTGGACGTCCTTGTAGCCGCCGAGGTCGGACTCGGTGGACTCGAGGACCTCGGTCTTCCAGCCACGACGCTCCGCGTACCGCAGGTACATGCGCAGCAGGTCGCCCGCGAACAGGGCGGACTCCTCGCCGCCCTCGCCCGCCTTGATCTCGAGGATGACGTCGCGCCCGTCGTCGGGGTCGCGGGGCACGAGCACGCGGCGCAGCCGCTCGCGCGCCTCCTCCTCCGCGGCGCGCAGGCCCGGGAGCTCCGCGGCGAACGCGTCGCCGTCCTCGCCCCCGAGGGCCACGAGCTCGGCGGCGGCCTCGGCGTCGTCGCTCGCCTCGCGCCACGCGCGGTACGCGCCGACGACCTGGTTGAGCTCGGCGTAGCGCCGCCCCAGCGTGCGCGCACGACCGGTGTCCGCGTGGACGGCGGGGTCGGCGAGCTGGCCCTCGATGTCGGCGTGCTCGGCCAGCAGCGGCTCGACGGCGGCGAACGACTCGGTCACGGACTGCTCCTCGGTGGCGGGCTGGGTCGCGGCCGGCGCGCCGGGGCGGCGACCGCGCGAGGATCGGAGGATCGCTCGGGCAAAGCAACAGCGCCGGTGGTCCGAGCTCGCCGACTGCCCCTGGAGAGGTTGTCGGGCTCGGACCACCGGCGCTGCGGAGCGGCTACTTGCCGGCGTCCTTCTTGCCGTAGCGCGCCTGGAAGCGGGCCACGCGGCCACCGGTGTCGAGGATCTTCTGCTTGCCCGTGTAGAACGGGTGGCAGGCGCTGCACACGTCAGAGCTGATCTTGCCCGACGCCTCGGTGCTGCGCGTCACGAAGGTGTTCCCACAGGTGCAGGTCACCTCGGTGACGACGTACTCGGGGTGGATACCAGACTTCACGGTTTTCTCCTTGGGGTGACGTCTCCGGGTCAGGTGCGGCGACCGCGCCTGTGAACCGGCGACAGGCGGCCTGACGATCGCAGGCCGACGAACTATTGTGCCAGAACGCGCGGGCGCCCCGAGAACTTCCCGGGGCCGCCCGCCGTCGGCTCCTGCCGGACGACCGTCAGATCGTGCGGCCGACGTTGTCGTCGTCCGCCAGACCACCGGGCGTGGTCTTCTGGACGTGGAGCAGGAACTCGACGTTCGTCTGGGTCTTCTTGAGCTGGCCGAGCAGCAGCTCGATCGCCTGCTGCTGGTCGAGGGCGCCCATGACACGACGGAGCTTGTAGACGATCTTCAGCTCGTCCTGCGACAGGAGGATCTCCTCGCGGCGCGTGCCGGACGCGTTGACGTCCACGGCCGGGAAGATGCGCTTGTCCGCGAGGTTGCGCGACAGGCGGAGCTCCATGTTCCCCGTGCCCTTGAACTCCTCGAAGATGACCTCGTCCATCTTCGAGCCCGTCTCGACGAGCGCCGAGGCGAGGATCGTCAGCGAGCCGCCGTTCTCGATGTTGCGGGCCGCGCCGAAGAACCGCTTGGGCGGGTAGAGCGCGGACGCGTCCACACCACCGGACAGGATGCGGCCCGAGGCGGGCGCCGCGAGGTTGTACGCGCGCGACAGGCGGGTGAGCGAGTCGAGGAGCACGACGACGTCCTGACCGAGCTCGACCAGGCGCTTCGCGCGCTCGATCGCGAGCTCGGCGACGATCGTGTGGTCGGACGCGGGGCGGTCGAACGTCGAGGCGATGACCTCGCCCTTCACCGTCCGCTCCATGTCCGTGACCTCTTCGGGCCGCTCGTCCACGAGCACCACCATGAGGTGGACCTCGGGGTTGTTGGCCGTGATCGCGTTCGCGATCTGCTGCATGATGATCGTCTTGCCGGCCTTGGGCGGCGCGACGATGAGGCCGCGCTGGCCCTTGCCGATCGGCGCGACGATGTCGATCACGCGCGGCGTCAGACGCGTCGCCTCGGTGTTCTCCAGGCGCAGGCGGTCCTGCGGGTACAACGGCGTGAGCTTGGTGAACTCGGGGCGCTGGCGCGCCTCGTCGGGCGACATGCCGTTGACGGTGTCCAGGCGCACGAGCGCGTTGAACTTCTGGCGCGCCGTGCTGCCCTGGTTCTCGCCCTCGCGCGGCTGGCGCACGGCGCCCGTGACCGCGTCGCCGCGGCGCAGGCCGGCCTTCTTCACCTGGCCGAGCGAGACGTAGACGTCGTTCTGGCCCGGCAGGTACCCGCTGGTGCGCACGAACGCGTAGTTGTCGAGGATGTCGAGGATGCCCGCGACGGGGAGCAGCACGTCGTCCTCGTTGACCTCGATGTCGTCGAGGCCCGCGACGTCCGGACCCTGGCGGTTCCGGCCGCGCTTGCGGTCGCGCTCGCGGCCGCGGTCGCGGCCCCGGCGCCGGCGGCCGCCGCGCTCGTCGTCCAGCAGCTGGCGGTCGTCCCGCCGGTCCGCCTGGCGCTCGCCGCGGGTCTGCTGGCCGCCGCCCTGCTGCTCGCGCTGCTGACCGCCCTGCTGGTCGCGCTGGCGCTCGCCGCCCTGCTGGTCGCGCTGACGGTCGGCGCGCGTCGCGTCGCCGTCGCCCTCCCCGGTCCGGGGGGCGCCGGCGCCGCGGCCCGCACGGCGCGAGCCCCGCTCGCCCGTGACGAGGCCGACCGCCGCGGCGGCGCGCGCGGCGCGCTCGTCGGCGGACTCGTTCGAGGTGTCGCGCGTGCGCACGCCCTGCTCGCCGAGCGCCTCGGCGACCGCGGCGGCGGCCTCCGAGCGGGAGTCGCGACGGCCGTCGCGACGCTCCCCCCGCTGGTCCGTGCGCTGCTCGTCGGCGCGCACGGGCAGGTCGAGCACGGGAGCGGCGGTGCGCTCCTCGCGGCTCGCGGCCGAGGGCGCGTCCTGACGCGCCGTCGTCGCGGTGTCGGTGGTGCCCGCCGGGCTCGCGGCGGGGCGCTCGGCGCGGCGGCTGCGGCCGCGCCCGGAGGCGGCGGGCGCCTCGCTCGTCTCACGGCCCGCGGCGTCCGCCCCGTCCGTGTCGCGCCGCGGCGTGGCGGGGCGCTCGGACGCGCCCTGCTCGCCGGTGCGTGCGCGGATGACGTCCACAAGATCGCCCTTGCGCATCTTGGACGTGCCCTTGACCCCGAGCTGCGAGGCGAGAGCCTGCAGCTCCGGGAGGCGCAGCGTGGAGAGCGCGCCGGTCCGGGCGTTCCCGCCGGCAGCGGCCGAACCGGTCGCGCTGCTCGTGGCGGTGTCGATGGTGTCTGTCACGAAGGACCCTTCCCCCTCGTTTGCGCCCGCCGCTCAGAGGGCGGGCCGCGGGTGGTCGACGCCCGGCCGTGACGGCCGGTGCGTAGGTGTCGCCACGCGTCAGTGGTACGACGACGTCATCTGACGCGGGGCTGGATTGCCTTCTCTCGGACTGCTCGGTCGCGGCACACCCGGTGGGCGAGAGCGCGCTCCGCGTGCGGATGTGCTGGTGTGCGAGAGCGTGACCGAAGGCTGGCAATCATCCTAGCACCGGCACGCCCGAGGTCAGAGCCGTTCGCCCACGACGCCACGCGTGTCGACGTCGAGGCGGTGCACCGCCCAGTCGGCGGTCCCCCCGACGAGGGAGTCCGCGACGCGAGCGACCTCCTCCAGCCCGTGCGGCGTCGAGAGCACCAGCACGGTCGGTCCCGCCCCCGAGACGGTCGCGGCGAGACCGCGTGCCCGCAGCTCCTGGACGAGCTCGAACGACGACGGCATGACGTCGGCCCGGTAGGCCTGGTGCAGGCGGTCGTCCGTCGCGTCGAGCAGCAGGTCGGGTCGCCGGGTGAGCGCCTCGACGAGGAGGGCCGCACGCCCCGCGTTGAAGGCGGCGTCGGCGTGCGGCACGTGCGTCGGGAGCACCCCCCGCGCCCGGCTCGTCGCGAGCCGGGCCGAGGGCACGAGCACGGTGGCCCGGACGTCGGGGTGCACGTCGAGCCGCACGGCGCGGGGCCCGTCGCCCTGGCCCGCGTCCCACGCGACCGTGGCACCGCCCAGGAGCGCGGGCGCCGCGTTGTCCGGGTGCCCCTCGATGGCGGTCGCGAGGCCGAGCGCCACGTCGTCGTCGAGGACCGACGGGTCGGCGACGAGCGCCCGCGCCGCCACGACGCCCGCGACGACGGCGGCCGCCGAGGAGCCGAGGCCCCGCCCGTGCGGGACACGGTTGACGCACGTCAGGTGCAACCCCGTCTGCGGCGCGCCGGCCACGTCGAGCGCGGCCCGCAGCGCCCGCACCACGAGGTGCGTCTCGTCCGCCGGCACCTCGCCGGCGCCCTCGCCCTCGACGTCGACCACGACCTCGTCGGTCGCGAGCGCGCGCACCTCGAGCACGTCGTGGAGCGCGAGCGCCAGGCCCAGCGCGTCGAAGCCGGGGCCGAGGTTCGCGCTCGTCGCCGGGACGCGCACCCGCACGTGGTCCGCGCCGAGCTGCATCAGTCGAGCCCGAGGGCGTCGGCGATGGACACGACGTCGGCGCTCACGCGCGTCGGCGTCACCTCGCTGCCGTCGAGGGTGCGCAGCGCCCACTGCGGGTCCTTGAGCCCGTGGCCCGTGACCGTGACGACGATGCGCGCGCCCGCGGGCACGAGCCCGCGCTCGGCGCGCGACAGGATCCCGGCGACGCCGGCCGCCGACGCGGGCTCGACGAACACGCCGACCTCGCTCGACAGGACCCGGTGCGCCGCGAGGATCTGCTCGTCCGTGACGGCCTCGATGACGCCGCCCGAGTCGTCGCGCGCCGACTCGGCGAGCTCCCACGACGCGGGGTTGCCGATGCGGATCGCGGTCGCGATCGTCTCCGGCTCGGTGATCGGGTGGCCCGCGACGATCGGCGCGGCGCCCGCCGCCTGGAAGCCCCACATCTGCGGCACGCGCGTCGCGACGGCCGGGAGGCCCTCCCCCGCGTGCCCCGGGGCGCCCTGGCCGGCGTACTCCCGGAAGCCCTTCCAGTACGCGGTGATGTTCCCCGCGTTGCCGACGGGCAGCGCGTGGATGTCGGGCGCGTCGCCCAGCGCGTCGACGATCTCGAACGCACCGGTCTTCTGGCCCTCGATGCGGTCGGGGTTCACGGAGTTGACGAGCTCGACCGGGTAGGAGTCGGCGAGCTTGCGCGCGGCGACGAGGCAGTCGTCGAAGTTCCCGTCGACCTGCAGCAGGCGCGCGCCGTGCGCGATCGCCTGGCTGAGCTTGCCCATCGCGATCTTGCCGTCCGGGACGAGGACCGCGCACGTCATGCCCGCACGCACCGCGTACGCCGCGGCCGACGCCGACGTGTTGCCCGTCGAGGCGCAGACGACCGCCTGCGCGCCGCGCCCCGCGGCGGCGGAGATCGCCGTCGTCATGCCGCGGTCCTTGAACGACCCCGTGGGGTTCATGCCCTCGACCTTGACGAACACCTGCGCGCCCGTGCGCGCGGAGAGCGCCGGGGCCTCGACGAGCGGCGTGCCGCCCTCACCGAGCGTGACGATCCGCTCGGTGACGTGCGCGGGCAGACGCTCCGCGTACTCGGCGATGATGCCTCTCCACTGGTGGGCCATCAGGCTCCCTCGACTCTCAGGACGGACGTGATCGTGCGGACGGGCTCGAGCCCGGCGACCGCCGCGACGGTCGCCGACAGCGCCGACTCCGGCGCCGCGTGCGTGGTGATGAGGAGCTCGGCGACCCCGGGCTCGGCGACGTCGGAGACGCCCGGCGCCGTCGGCTGACGGACCGCCTCGATGGAGACGCCGTGCTCGGCGAGGGCGTGCGCGACCTGGGCGAGGACGCCCGGGCGGTCGTCGACCTCGAGGCGGACCTGGTAGCGGGTCACGGCCGCGCTCGCGGGGAGGATCGCGAGCTCCGCGTAGGTGGACTCCTGCGGGCCCTTGCCCCCGAGCACGCGGTGCCGCGCGGCCGAGACGACGTCGCCCAGGACGGCCGACGCGGTCGGCGCGCCGCCGGCGCCCCGACCGTAGAACATGAGCTCGCCCGCGGACTCCGCCTCGACGAACACCGCGTTGAACGACCCACGGACGTTCGCGAGGGGGTGCGACGTGGGTACGAGCGCCGGGTGCACGCGCACGGACACGCCTGCGGGCGCGCCCGCCGCTGCGCCGACCGACGTGCCTGCCGAGGTCCCCTCGCGCAGCTCCGCGATGGCGAGGAGCTTGATGACGTGGCCGGTCTGCGCGGCCCACGCGACGTCCTCGGCCGTGACGGACATGATGCCCTCGCGCGCGACGTCGTCCAGCGAGACGCGCGTGTGGAACGCGAGGCTCGCGAGGATCGCGGCCTTGGCGGCGGCGTCGTACCCCTCGACGTCGGCCGTCGGGTCCGCCTCCGCGTAGCCGAGGTCCTGCGCCTCCTTGACGGCCTCCTCGAGGTCCATGCCCGTGGTGGCCATCTGGTCGAGGACGTAGTTGGTCGTCCCGTTGACGATGCCGAGCACGCGGCGCACGCGGTCGCCCGCGAGCGACTCGCGCACAGGGCGCACGATGGGGATGGCGCCCGCGACGGCGGCCTCGAAGTAGATGTCGACGCCCGCCGCGTCGGCGGCCTTGTAGAGCGTGGGCCCGTCCTCGGCGAGCAGCGCCTTGTTCGCCGTGACGACGGCGGCGCCGGCGTCGATCGCGCGCAGCAGGAGCGACCGGGCGGGCTCGGTGCCGCCCATGACCTCGACGACGATGTCCGCGCGCGCGACGAGGCCCTCGGCGTCCTCGGTCAGGAGCGAGCGGTCGACCGACGAGGCGCGCGGCGCGGCCGCGTTGCGCACCGCGATCCCGACGAGCTCGAGGCGGGCGCCCACGCGCGACGCGAGGTCGTCGGCCTGCTCCGTCAGCAGCCGCGCGACCTGGGTGCCGACGACGCCGCACCCCAGCAGGGCGACGCGCAGGGGCGGGTGGGACTCGGCGGCAGGGGGCACGACGGACCTTCCTCGGGTGGTCAGGACGGGTGCGGCGCCGTGCACGCGGCCCGGGTCGTGCCCGGGTGGCTCGGGAGCCGCAGGCACAGGATACGGCGCCCCGTGCGACCGCCCGGGGCGTGCCCACGGGTCGGATGCCGGCCCTCCCGGGCGCGACGCACGGTCAGCCCTCGTCGAGCGCCAGCAGGTCCTCGACGGTCTCGCGCCGCACGAGCACGCGGCTCCCGCCGTCGCGCACGGCGACCACGGGCGGACGCGTCAGCAGGTTGTAGTTCGACGCCATCGAGCGGCCGTAGGCACCCGTCGCCGGGACCGCCAGGAGGTCCCCTGCGCGCACGTCGCCGGGGAGCTGCACCTCGTGGACGACGATGTCGCCGCTCTCGCAGTGCTTGCCGACGACGCGCGCCAGCACCGGCTCGGCCTCGGACGCCCGGCCGACGACCTCGGCGTGGTACTGCGCCGCGTAGAGCGCGGGGCGGATGTTGTCGCTCATACCGCCGTCGACGGACACGTACGTGCGCACGCGGCCGTCGTCGAGCGTCACCGGCTTGACCGTGCCCACGGTGTAGAGCGTGAGGCCGGCCGGCCCGACGATCGCCCGGCCGGGCTCGATCGAGAACCGCGGCAGCGGCGTCCCGAGGTCCGCGGCCACCGCGTCCACCGCGGCGGCGACGTCCTTCGCCACGCGCTCCGGGTCGAGCGCGACCTCCCCGGGGAGGTACGCGATCCCGTAACCCCCGCCGATGTCGACCTCGTCGACGAGCACGCCCGTGCGCGCGGCGAGCTCGGCGCGCAGCTCCAGCACCGCGCGCGCCGCGACCTCGAACCCCGACGGGTCGAGGATCTGCGACCCGATGTGCGAGTGGATCCCCAGCAGGTGCAGGTCGGGGCGCGCGACCACGTCGAGCAGCGCGGTCATGGCCGGGGAGTCGCCGGTCCGGGTGCCGTCCGTCGCGCGCGGCGCGGCGATCGACAGGCCGAACTTCTGGTCCTCGTGCGCGGTCGAGATGTACTCGTGCCCGCCCGCGTGGACGCCCGTCGTGACGCGCACCATGACGGGCGCGACCACGCCGCGCTCCCCCGCGAGGCGCGCGACGCGCTCGACCTCGACGAGCGAGTCGACGATGATCCGGCCCACGCCCTCGTCCAGCGCCCGGGCGATCTCGGCGTCGGACTTGTTGTTGCCGTGCAGGCCGATCTCCGCGCCCGGCACGCCGGCGCGCAGCGCGACGGCGAGCTCTCCCCCGCTCGCGGTGTCGACCCGCAGGCCCTCCTCGCGCGCCCAGCGCGCGACGGCCACCGTCAGCAGGGCCTTGCCCGCGTAGTACACGTCGACGTCCGACCCGACGGCGCGGAACGCCGTCTCGAACGCCGTGCGGTACGCCCGGGCGCGCGCGCGGAAGTCCGCCTCGTCGAGCACGTACGCGGGCGTGCCGTGCTCGGCCGCGAGGTCGTGGACGCCGACGCCCGCGACCTCGACCACCCCGTCCTCACCGCGGCGCACGCCCCGCGACCACGGCTCGCCGGGGTACCCCGGCAGACCGGTGCTCACATGCGCTCCGGCGCGGAGACGCCGAGCAGGCCGAGGCCGTTGGCGAGCACCTGGCGCACCGCGTCGTTGAGCCACAGGCGCGTGCGGTGCGTGTCCGTGACCTCCTCGTCCGGGTAGGGCAGGACGCGCTGGGACTTCTGCTGGTACCACGTGTGGTAGTCGCCGGCGAGCGCCTCGAGGTAGCGCGCGACGCGGTGCGGCTCGCGCAGCTCCGCCGCCTGGGCCACGATGCGCGGGAACTCCGTCAGGCGACCGATGAGCGCGGCCTCGCTCGGGTGGTCGAGCAGCGCGGGCTCGAAGCCGTCGGCGCGCGCGACGCCGCGGTCGGCCGCGTTGCGGTCCACCGCCGCCGTGCGCGAGTGCGCGTACTGCACGTAGTAGACGGGGTTCTCGTTCGTGGCCCGCGCGAGCAGGTCGAGGTCGAGGTCGATGTTCTGGTCCGCCGACGAGCGCGCGAGCGAGTAGCGCGCGGCGTCGACGCCGACGGCGTCGACGAGGTCCTCGAGCGTCACGACGGTCCCGGCGCGCTTGGACATGCGCACGGGGTGCCCGTCCTTGACGAGGTTGACCATCTGCCCGATGAGGAGCTGGAGGTTCTTCCCGGGGGTGTCGCCGAACGCGGCGCACACCGCCATCATGCGGCCCACGTACCCGTGGTGGTCGGCGCCGAGCATGATGATGACCTCGTCGAAGCCACGCTCGCGCTTGTCGAGGTAGTACGCGATGTCGCCCGCGATGTACGCGGCGTCGCCGTCCGACTTGATGACGACGCGGTCCTTGTCGTCGCCGAAGTCGGTCGTGCGCAGCCACGTCGCGCCGTCCTGCTCGAACATGTGGCCCGACTCGCGCAGGCGCTCGACGGCACGCTCCACGGCACCCGACTCGTGCAGCGAGTCCTCGTGGAAGTACACGTCGAAGTCGACGCCGAAGTCGTGCAGCGACGCCTTGATCTCGCCGAACATGCGCTCGACGCCCCGCGCCCGGAAGACCTCCTGCGCCTCGGCGTCCGGGAGCGTGCGCGGGTCGGGGTCGCCGGCGGCGACCGCGTCCGCGATGACCGCGTCCGCGATCTCGCTGATGTACTCGCCGCCGTACCCGTCCTCGGGCGCCTCCAGGCCGCGGGCGCGCGCGAGCAGCGAGCGCGCGAAGCGGTCGATCTGCGCGCCGTGGTCGTTGAAGTAGTACTCGCGCGTCACGTCCGCGCCGCTCGCCTCGAGCACGCGCGCGAGCGAGTCGCCGACGGCGGCCCAGCGGACGCCGCCGATGTGGATGGGCCCGGTCGGGTTCGCGGAGACGAACTCGAGGTTGACCTTCGTGCCCGCCTCGGAGTCGCCGCGCCCGTACGCCGGGCCGGCCTCGACGATCGTGCGCGCGAGCTCGCCCGCGGCGGCCGCGTCGAGCGTGATGTTGAGGAAGCCCGGGCCTGCGACGTCCACGGCCTTGACGCCCGGGGTCGCGGCGAGCCGCGTCGCGAGGTCCTCGGCGAGGGCGCGCGGCGTCGTGCCCGCCTTCTTGGCGAGCTGGAGCGCGACGTTCGTGGCCCAGTCGCCGTGCTCGCGCTGGCGGGGTCGCTCCACGTGGACGCGCTCGGGGACCGCGGTGGGGTCCAGGGCGAGGGTGCCGTCGGCGACGGCGGCGGCCAGGGCAGCGCTCAGCGCTTCGGAGAGCTCGTCGGGGGTCACCGGGCGATTCTACCGAGGCGCGCGCGCCCCCCGTCGCGGTGTTTCACGCGGTGCTCGCGGGCTCTCCGGCGCGCCGGCGGGCCGGGGATCGACCGGCGTGGCACCACCGGGCCCGCGCACCCCGGACGTGCTGGTAGTCTCGTGCATCGCGTCGGCGGACACCGTCGGCGCTCGCCCTCGTAGCTCAGTGGATAGAGCGTCTGCCTCCGGAGCAGAAGGTCGTAGGTTCGAATCCTATCGAGGGCACCCTGCTCCGCTCCGACGAGCCCGGCCCGCCTCCGGCGGCCGGGCTCGCGTCGTCTCCGGACCCCTCGACCTCGCCCGCGTCCCGCACCCGTCCCGCGCGCCCGCTACGGTGGGGCCATGACCGACGGCGGCTACGGGGACTTCGAGTTCGAGCGCCGGTTCCTCGTGCGCGACCTGCCCGAGGACCTGCGCGACGCCCCGGCGCTCATCGTGCAGAGCTACTACCTGGCGGACGAGGGCTACGCGCTGCGGCTGCGCGCTAAGGTGCCGACGGTGGACGCCACGATGGACGCGGAGACGGACCCGGTGCGCCTGCTCGACCGGTTCGCGCCCGCCGTCGACCTGTGCACGCTCACCGTGAAGGGGCCCATGGCGGGCGGCACGCGGTACGAGGCGGAGCGCGAGGTCGACGTCGCGGTCGGCGTGCAGATGATCCGGCGCGGCGGTGCGCGCGTCGTCAAGACCCGGTACTCGGTGTGGGTCGGGACGGACGGCTGGGTCGTCGACGTGTTCGGCGGGGCGAACCACCCGCTCGTCGTCGCGGAGTGCGAGCGCACCGGACCCGTCACGGACCTCCAGATCCCCGCCTTCTGCGTCACGGAGCTCACCGACGACCCGCGCTTCTCCAACGACGCCCTGGCCAGCCGGCCCTACGGTTCGTGGCGCGACGAGTTCGAGGCCGAGCTCGCGGAGTCGGGACCGCGGTTCCTCCAGGACTTCGGCCGCAACGAGCGGCTCTCGGAGCCGTAGACCGTCAGGCCGTCAGCGCAGCGCGTCGGCCGCCGCGCAGACGGCGGCGACGTCGAACCGGACCGTCCGGCGGTCGACCGGCACCCACCCCGGCTCGTGCCCGAACAGCACGGCCCACGGGAGCGCGCCGGACGAGACGTGCTCGCGCGCGTGGTCGTGCGCGCGGGCGTCCGCGACCTCCCGCTCGACCGCGTCCTCCAGCGCGACGAGCTCGGCCCGCACGGCCTCGCCCTTCTCCGTGAGGTGGCGCGCCCGCCCTGGCTCGAGGTAGCCGTCGCGCCGCGCGCCACGCACGACGTCGCGCGCCGCAGCGCGCACCCGGGCACGCAGGCGGTCGTCGGCGGGGTCGAGCACGACGCGCGCCCCCGGACCGGCGTCGTCGCCGAACACCGCGGAGAGGGCGACTCGCTCGCGTTCGGAGCCGGGGACCGGGTCGAGGAGGACGAGAGCCGGGGGCGGCCCGGGCGCCGTCGGCTCCACCCGGACGAGGCCGGAGAGCGCGAGGCTCAGCACCTGCGCGGCGAGCGCGTGCTCGGGACGGCGCAGGACGACCGCGGCGAGGAGCAGGTCGGCCACGGTTCCGACGATACGGCGACGAGGGCCACGGCGGTGGGCGACGGGCCGCGCGTCAGGAGCTCTGGATCTCCTCGACGCCCTGGACGAACTCGAAGTGCCACGGCTCGTAGGCGCCGCTGCCGCCGCGCTTGGCCCAGGCGGGGTTGGCCCAGCCGTAGGTGGCACCGTTCTGGTTGATCCACGCATAGACCTCGCGCGAGCCGGTCTCGACCGAGCAGAGGTCGATCGCGAGGCCCCACCCGTGCATGGACCAACCGGGAGGTGCGGCGAACGCGCCGCGGGAGGACTTGAGCGAGACCTGCGTCGAGAGCGTGCGGTACGACGAGACGAGGCACAGGTCGCGACCGAACGTCGCCCGGAAGGCCTCGTTCATGGCCGACAGCGAGACGGCCGCGTCGGGCCGCAGGTGCTCGCCAGCCTGCCAGAGCTCGCACAGCGCGTGCTCGTCGAGCTTGCCGTTGGTGCCCGCGGGGCGGACCGTGGGGTCGCAGCCGGGGAGCGGGTCGCGCGCGGCGGACCGGGATGCGGCCTCGCGCCGCACCTCGACGCGCGGTGCGGCCGCGACGCTCTGGGAGACCGCGGGCGCCGTCGACCCGGCGGTCGCGAGGTCGAGCGCGCTCGGGCCCAGCGGTCGCGTCTCGGGCTCGAAGGGGGACCCGGTGCCGAGGCCGTCGTCCGCGCCGGCGGAGAGGGGCATCGCGATCGTCGCGGCGGCGAGGGTTCCGAGGACGGCGATGCGCGGCATCCAGCGGTGCTGGCTGGAGACCTGCGCCTGGGGGCGACGACGACGGGAGCCCTGCTCCGCCTCGCGCCGTGCCCGTCGGGACTCGAGGGCGGGTGCGTCGGTCCGCTGCGACTCCACCCGCCACCTGCCTCTCACCCTTCGGGGTGGCTCTCGGGCCACCGACGACCGATCAATCACGGAACAGTAACGAAGCACTCCGACGATGCCAAGTCCCCTGCTCAGGCCCTGTCTCGGCACCCGGAACGCTCGTCAGTGACGACGCTGCATGGCGTCGCGCACCTCCCCGACGAGTTCCTCGAGGATGTCTTCGAGGAACACGACGCCGAGGGCGCCGCCGCCCTCGGGCGCGTCGACGCGTGCCAGGTGCGCGCCCGAGCGCTGCATCGCCCGGAGCGCGTCCTCGACCTCGTCGCCCGGGGCGGCGGTCGCGAGCGCCCGCACGCGCCAGGACGGGACCGGCGCCGAGCGCGTCGTCTCGTCCGCGTAGAGCACGTCCTTGACGTGGAGGTAGCCCACGAGCTCGCCCGAGGCGTCGGCGACGGCGAACCGCGAGAACCCGGTCTTGGCGACGAGGCGCTCGACCTCCTCGGGCGTGCAGCCCTCGGTCACCGTGACGAGGTCGGCGACCGGCACCATGACGTCCTGCGCGGTGCGCTCGGAGAACTCGATCGCCCCCGAGAGCAGGCCCTGCTCGTCCCGGAGCACGCCCTCCGCCTGGGAGTGCTCGACGATCGACTGGACCTCCTCCGCGGTGAACGCGGAGGCGACCTCGTCCTTGGGCTCGACCCCCGTCGCCCGGACGGCGTGGTTCGCGAGCCAGTTGAGCGCGACGATGACCGGGCGCAGGACGCGCCCGATCCACACGAGCGGCGGCCCGAACCACATGACCGCCGTCTCGGGACCGGCGACGGCGAGGTTCTTCGGGACCATCTCCCCCAGCACCACGTGCAGGTAGACGACGATCGCGAGCGCGACGACGAACGCGATCGGGTGGGCGAGGGACGTGCTCACGCCGAGCGCGTGCAGCGGGTCCTCGATGAGGTGCGCGAGCGCGGGCTCCGCGACGACGCCGAGGCCCGTGGAGCAGACCGTCACCCCGAGCTGGGCGCACGCGAGCATGAGGGACACGTTCTCCATCGCCCACAGGACGGTCTGCGCCCGGCGGTTCCCCTGCGCGGCGAGCGGCTCGATCGCCGAGCGGCGCGCGGAGATGACGGCGAACTCGGCACCGACGAAGAACGCGTTGCCCGCGAGCAGCAGGACGGCGACGAGGAGCGCGGTGGTCGAGCTCACGACTCCACCTCCACCGGGGTCGCCCGGACCGAGAGCCGCTCGACCCGCCGGCCCTCCATCGCCTCCACGCGCAGCACGACGCGGTCGCGCGCGTCGCCCGCGACGACCTCGTCGCCCGGCACGGGCACGCGCCCCAGCCGTGCCATGACGAGGCCGCCGAGCGTCTCGTACGCACCGTCCTCGGGCACACGGAGGCCGGTGACCTCGGTGAGCTCGTCGGGCCGCATGACGCCGGGGACCAGCCAGGAGCCGTCCGCGCGCCGGGCCGCGCCGGAGCGGCGGGGGTCGTGCTCGTCCGCCACGTCGCCCACGAGCTCCTCGACGACGTCCTCGAGCGTCACGACGCCCGAGGTGCCGCCGTACTCGTCCACCACGACCGCCATCTGGAGCCCGAACCCGCGCAGCTCGACGAGCAGCGGGCCCAGCCGCACCGTCTCGGGCACCCGGGGCGCCTCGACCATGAGCGCCGCCGCCGGGACCTCGTCGCGACGCTCGTACGGGACGGCGACCGCGCGGCGCAGGTGGACCAGGCCGACGACGTCGTCCCGGTCCTCGCCGATCACGGGGAACCGGGAGTGCCCGGTCCGCCGCGCGGCGTCGACGACGTCCGCAGCCGTGGCGTCACGGTCCACCACGACCATCCGCATGCGGTCCGTCATGACGTCGACGGCACTCAGCTCGTCGAGCTCGATCGAGTTGGTGAGGAGCGTCGCGACGGAGACGTCGAGCGTGCCCTCCTGGGCCGAGCGGCGCACGAGCGCCGCGAGCTCCGACGCCGAGCGCGCACCGGACAGCTCCTCGCGCGGCTCGACGCCCACCCGGCGCAGGATCGCGTTGGCAGAGCCGTTGAGGACGGCGATCACGGGCCGGAACAGCTTGGTGAACTGGCGCTGCACCGGCACGACCTGCCGGGCCGTCGCGTAGGGCGCGCTCAGGGCGAAGTTCTTGGGGATGAGCTCACCGAAGAGCATCGAGACGAAGTTCACGACGAGGAGCGCGAGGACGCCGGCGAGGACGGCGGACGCCGCCTGCCCGAGCGCCGTGGCGCCCAGCCCGGCGCCGAACAGCGAGAGCAGCGCCGGCTGCGCCGTGTAGCCGAGGAGGATCGTCGTGAGCGTGATGCCGACCTGCGCGGACGACAGCTCGGTCGACAGGTGCTTGAGACCGGCCCGGACGCTGCGGTCGCGGCGGTCGGCACGGGCCTCCCGGCCCGACGGCGGGGAGCCGCGTCTGTCGCCCTCCTGGTCGGGGTCGTCGCCCGCGGGGAGGACGGCGGGGTCGAGGGTGACCAGGGAGAACTCGCTGGCCACGAAGACGGCGGTGCCTGCGGTGAGGAGCACCCCGAGCGCGACCATGACCCAGTCGCCTACCACGAGGTGCTCCACCGATATCGAGAGGTGCTCTTCATCGTGCCGACGATGCTAGCGCCCGCTCCCGCCGGGCCGCCCGGCCGTGCGCCGCCCGGGTGCCGGGCGACGGCGAAATCCGGCCGACCTGGGCCGACGTGTGCCACGCTGTATCCCATGGCAGATCCGAGGGCAGCGAGCGCATCACCGACCGGCGCGGGCGCCGGTCCCGTCCCGGGCCGCGGGCCCGTGCCCACGACGGCACCGCTGGCCGGCGGCACGCCGCAGCAGGCGGCGACGGTCCTCGTCGTCGAGGACGAGCCCGCGATCGCGACCGCGATCGCGCAGCGCCTGAGCGCGGAGGGCTGGCGCGTCGAGGTCGCGCGCGACGGGCTCTCGGGTGTCGACGCCGCGACGCGGCTGCGCCCGGACGTCATCGTGCTCGACGTCATGCTGCCCGGCATCGACGGCCTCGAGGTGACCCGGCGCATCCAGGCCGAGCAGCCCGTGCCGATCCTCATGCTCACCGCGCGCGACGACGAGACCGACATGCTCATCGGGCTCGGCGTGGGTGCCGACGACTACATGACGAAGCCCTTCTCGATGCGCGAGCTCGTCGCGCGCATCAAGGCGCTGCTGCGCCGGGTCGACCGCGCCACGCAGGCCGCGAGCGCCGCCCCGACCGACCCGCCCATGACGGTGGGCGACGTGACGATCGACAAGGCCCAGCGCCGCGTCTACCGCGCGGGCGAGGAGGTCCACCTCACGCCCACCGAGTTCGAGCTCCTCGTCATGCTGGCGAGCTCGCCCAAGACGGTGCTCACGCGCGAGCGGCTCCTCGCGGAGGTGTGGGACTGGGCCGACGCGAGCGGGACGCGCACCGTCGACTCGCACATCAAGGCGCTGCGCCGCAAGCTCGGGGCCGACCTCATCCGCACGGTGCACGGCGTCGGATACGCGTTCGAGCCGCCCGCAGGATGACCCCCCACCCCGCTGACCCTGCCGACCCGGCGGACGGCGCGGGCCGGGGCCCGGGCGGCGCGACGAGCGCTCCGGCGCGGAACGGCGTGCACCGTGCGCACACGATCCGCCCGCACCTGCCCGACGTCCGGCCGCTCGACTCCTTCCGCTCGTTGAAGATCAAGCTCGGCGTGCTCGTGGCCGCGACGGTCACGCTCGCGGTCCTCATCACCTGGATCGGGCTCCAGAACCAGCTCGGGCCGTCGCGCACGTTCCCGCTCGCGATCGTCCTGTCGCTGCTGCTCACCCAGCTCCTCGCGCGCGGGATGACGTCGCCGCTGCGCGAGATGACGGCGGCGGCACGCGCCATGGCCGACGGCGACTACACGCGACGCGTGCGGGCGACGAGCCGCGACGAGGTGGGCCAGCTCGCCGTCGCGTTCAACGTCATGGCGGAGGACCTCGCGACGAGCGACCAGGTGCGCCGCGAGCTCATCGCGAACGTGTCGCACGAGCTGCGGACGCCCATCGCGGCGCTCCAGGCGCAGCTCGAGAACGTCGTCGACGGCGTCACGCAGCCGACGCCCGCGACCATGGAGATGGCCCTGGCGCAGACGGAGCGCCTCACGCGCCTCGTCTCCTACCTCCTGGACCTGTCGCGCATCGAGGCCGGCGCGGCGGCCCTCAACATCACCGAGATCGACGTGGGCGACTTCCTCGAGGAGAACGCCGAGGCCGTGTCGATGGTGGAGGCCGGGAAGCAGCTGCGGTACGTCGTCGACGTCACGCCGCCCGACCTGGTGCTCGAGGCGGACCGCGAGCGACTGCACCAGGTCGTGACGAACCTCCTCCAGAACGCGATCCGGCACTCTCCCCAGGGGGGCGAGATCCGGCTCGAGGCGTACCCCGTGGACGACGACGTCGTGCTCGAGATCGTGGACGAGGGCCCGGGGATCGCGAAGGAGGACCGCGAGCGCATCTTCGAGCGCTTCGCGCGGGCCAGCGCGACGGGCACGCACACGACGACGGGCGGCTCGACGGGCGGGACGGGCATCGGCCTGGCGATCGTCCGGTGGGCGATCGACCTGCACGGCGGGCGGATCGAGGTCGCGGACTCCCGCAGCGGCGCGACGATGCGCGTCACCCTTCCGGCGCACGGCCACCCCGTCGAGCCCGACCTGCTCGGTGACCCGGGTGCCGAGGACCCGACCACGCGCTGAGCCCGTCCTCGACAGCGCGGTCACCGGCGAGCGACGCCGAGTGAGATCCATCACACCGCGTGACCCGGATACCTCGCGATGGCCTGGAATTCCGCGATCTTGCCGTCCGACGAGGTCCGCGTGGGGTCATGTTTGCCTGGCCCAGACGCGGCGTGAAGAACCCGCGAACAGGCCGCGCGCGAACGTCCCGCGCAGCCCCCTGGGCCGCCGTCGAGGGCCTAGGCTGGAGTGGTCCGGAATCCGGACGAGTCTGCGCCGACGTCGGGCGCCCACGCCTCGCGCGTGCCGCCACGCGTCTGCTCTCAGACTGTGACCGACAGCGACCTGTGTGTGAAAGTGGGCGATCCTCGCGTGTCCCCGAAGGCTGAGTCAGAGGCGATCAGCGACGCAAGCTCCGTGTTCGGAGCGAACGAGTGGCTGGTCGACGAGCTGTACGAGCAGTACCTCCTGGACAAGAACGCGGTGGACCCCGCGTGGTGGGACTTCTTCGAGGACTACCGTCCGGCGGAGCGTGCCGAGCAGGCCACGACGACGGCCGGCGCGCCGTCGAAGCCTGTGAACGGGTCCCCCGCGGCACCGGCGGCCCCCGCCGCGCCGGCCGTCCCCGCCGCCGTGACGGACGGCTCCGCCGCCGCCGAGGCGGCGCAGCGCGTCAAGCCCCCCAAGCTCCCGGCCGACCCCGCGGTCAACGCCGCCGCCGAGGCGGTCCGGGCGACGCGCCCCGTCGCGACGGCCCAGCCCGCGACCGCGCCGTACGCGCAGGTCCCGGCCCGCAAGGTCGCCGGCGCCCCGACGGCCGAGGCGGAGACCGTCGCGGACGACGTGCAGAAGCTCCGCGGCCCCGCGGCGCGCGTCGTGACGAACATGGAGGCCAGCATCCAGGTGCCGACGGCGACGTCGGTGCGCGCGGTGCCGGCCAAGCTCATGGTCGACAACCGGATCGTCATCAACAACCACCTCGCGCGCGGCCGCGGCGGCAAGATCTCGTTCACGCACCTCATCGGGTTCGCGCTCGTCGAGGCGCTGGCGGACATGCCGGTCATGAACGCGAGCTACACGCAGCTCGACGGCAAGCCGGCGGTGAACCAGCCGGCGCACGTCAACTTCGGTCTCGCGATCGACCTCGCCAAGCCGGACGGCTCGCGCCAGCTCCTCGTGCCGAGCATCAAGAAGGCCGAGACGATGGACTTCGCCCAGTTCTGGGCGGCCTACGAGGACCTCGTGCGCCGGGCGCGCGGCGGCAAGCTCGGCGTCGACGACTTCGCCGGCACGACGATCTCGCTGACCAACCCCGGCGGCATCGGCACCGTGCACTCGGTCCCGCGCCTCATGGCCGGCCAGGGCACGATCATCGGCGTCGGCGCGATGGACTACCCCGCGGAGTTCGCGGGCGCGTCCACCGAGCGCCTCGCGCGCCTGGGCATCTCGAAGGTCCTGACGATCACGTCGACCTACGACCACCGCATCATCCAGGGCGCCCAGTCGGGCGAGTTCCTGCGCATCCTGTCGCAGAAGCTCCTCGGCGAGGACGGCTTCTACGACCGCGTCTTCGCGGCGCTGCGCATCCCCTACGAGCCGGTGCGCTGGGTCCGCGACAACACGACGGACGCGGAGATCGAGGCGGCCAAGCCCGCGAAGATCGCGGAGCTCATCCACTCCTACCGCTCGCGCGGCCACCTCATGGCGGACACCGACCCGCTCGCGTACCGCCAGCGCAAGCACGGCGACCTGGACATCCAGAACCACGGCATGACGCTGTGGGACCTCGACCGCACGTTCCCCACGGGCGGCTTCGGCGGCCGGACCCGGTCGTCCCTGCGCGACATCCTCGGCCTGCTGCGCGACTCCTACTGCCGCACCGTCGGCGTCGAGTACATGCACCTGGCCGACCGCACGCAGCGCAAGTGGCTCCAGGAGCGGCTCGAGTCGGGCTACGCCCGCACACCGCGCGAGGACCAGCTCCGCATCCTGCGCCGCCTGAACTCGGCCGAGGCGTTCGAGACGTTCCTGCAGACGAAGTTCGTCGGGCAGAAGCGCTTCTCGCTCGAGGGTGGCGAGGCACTCATCCCGCTGCTCGACGCGATCCTGTCGAAGGCCGCGGAGAACGGCCTCGACGAGGTCGGCATCGGCATGGCGCACCGCGGGCGGCTCAACGTGCTCGCCAACATCGCGGGCAAGAGCTACGCGCAGATCTTCGCGGAGTTCGAGGGCAACCTCGACCCGAAGAGCGTGCAGGGCTCGGGCGACGTGAAGTACCACCTCGGCACCGAGGGCGTCTTCACCGCCGAGACCGGTGCGACGACGAAGGTCTACCTCGCGGCGAACCCGTCGCACCTCGAGGCCGTCGACCCGGTGCTCGAGGGCATCGTGCGCGCCAAGCAGGACCGCATCGACCTGGGCGGCGACGGGTTCTCCGTCCTGCCGATCCTCATCCACGGCGACGCGGCCTTCGCGGGCCAGGGCGTCGTGCCCGAGGTGCTCAACCTCGCGCAGCTGCGCGGGTACCGCACGGGCGGCACCGTGCACGTCATCATCAACAACCAGGTCGGCTTCACCACGGGCCCGTCGTCGTCGCGCTCGACGACGTACGCGACGGACGTCGCCAAGGGCTACCAGGTCCCGATCTTCCACGTGAACGGGGACGACCCCGAGGCCTGCGTGCGCGTCGCGGAGCTCGCCTTCGCGTTCCGCGAGCAGTTCGACCGCGACGTGATCATCGACATGATCTGCTACCGCCGCCGCGGTCACAACGAGGGCGACGACCCCTCGATGACGCAGCCGCTCATGTACAACCTCATCGAGGCGAAGCGCTCGGTGCGCAAGCTCTACACCGAGAACCTCGTCGCGCGCGGTGACATCACGCTCGAGGAGGCCGAGCACGTCCTCCAGGACTACCAGGCCCAGCTCGAGCGCGTCTTCACGGAGACCAAGGAGGGCGGGTTCACGCCCGCGGCGGACCGCGAGCCGGTCGCCGGTCTCGAGCGCCCGGAGTCCCAGCTGGAGGACGCCGGCACGATGGTCGGCTGGAAGACGTCGATCGACCGCTCGGTCCTCGAGCGCGTCGGCCAGGTGCACGTCGCGCCGCCGGAGGGCTTCACCGTCCACCCGAAGCTCGCGCAGCTCCTCGAGAAGCGTCGGCAGATGTCCGTCGAGGGCGGCATCGACTGGGGCTTCGGCGAGCTCGCCGCGTTCGGCTCGCTCCTCGTCGAGGGCACGCCCGTGCGCCTCGCCGGGCAGGACTCGCGCCGCGGCACGTTCGTGCAGCGCCACGCCGTCCTCCACGACCGCGAGACGGGCGCCGAGTGGACGCCGCTGCTGTACCTGTCGGCGGACCAGGCCAAGTTCTGGGTCTACGACTCGTCGCTGTCGGAGTACGCCGCGCTCGGGTTCGAGTACGGCTACTCGGTCGAGCGTCCCGACGCGCTCGTGCTGTGGGAGGCGCAGTTCGGCGACTTCGTCAACGGCGCCCAGACGGTGATCGACGAGTTCATCTCGTCCGCCGAGCAGAAGTGGGGCCAGTACTCCTCGGTCGTCATGCTCCTCCCCCACGGCTACGAGGGTCAGGGGCCGGACCACTCGTCCGCGCGCATCGAGCGCTTCCTCCAGCTCGCCGCGGAGGACAACATGACGGTCGCGCAGCCGTCGACGCCCGCGTCGTACTTCCACCTGCTGCGCCAGCAGGCGTACGCCCGCCCGCGTCGTCCGCTCATCGTGTTCACGCCGAAGCAGCTCCTGCGTCTCAAGGCCGCCGCGTCGAGCGTCGAGGACTTCACGACCGGCACGTTCCAGCCCGTCATCGCGGACGCGACGGCCGACCCGGCGAAGGTCGACCGCGTGCTCCTCTGCACGGGCCGTGTCTACTACGACCTCCTCGCCGAGCGCACCAAGCGCGGCGACGAGGGCGTGGCGCTCGTCCGGCTCGAGCAGCTCTACCCGCTCGACGTCGACGGCATCCGTGCCGAGCTCGCGAAGTACCCGGACGCCGAGGTCGTGTGGGTCCAGGACGAGCCGGAGAACCAGGGCGCCTGGTCGTTCGTGCACATCAACCTGCCGGAGGACCTGCCGCGCGTGAGCGTCGTCTCCCGCCCGGCGTCGGCCTCGACCGCCGCCGGTACGGCGAAGAAGCACCAGGCCCAGCAGGCCGTGCTGCTCGAGCAGGCGTTCGCCCGCTGACGTCGCCGGGCCCCGGCCCTGGACGCGACGAAGGCCCCCTCCGCACGGAGGGGGCCTTCGTCGTCGGTGCGCGCGGCACGGGCGCGCCCGGGCGTCCCCGCCACCGCGAGATCGACCCGAGCGTCCGAGATCGACCCTCAGGGGGTCGATCTGGCGACGTGCGGGTCGATCTCGCGGGTCACCAGCGGTCGTGGATCGTGGCGCGCAGGTGCTCGTCGTAGATCTCTCGGACGCCCGAGGTGAAGAGCGGGCCGAGGACGTCCGCGTCGCCCGCCGCGGCGTTCGAGCGGGCCTGCTCGACGTTGCGCGCGCCGGGGATGACGGTCGACACACCGGGCTGCTGCCAGACCCACGCGATCGCGACCTGGGCGGGCGTGAGGTCCTGCCCGACGACGTCGTGCACGAGCGTGGTGAACTCGGCCGCCGCCTGGACGCCGGTCTCGAAGTCGACGCCCGAGAACGTCTCGCCGACGTCGAACGCGCTCCCGTCGCGGTTGTAGGTGCGGTGGTCGTCGGCCGCGAAGGTCGTGTCCTTCGTGTACTTCCCCGACAGCAGGCCGGACGCGAGCGGCACGCGGGCGATGACGCCCACCCCGGCGGCGGAGGCCGCGGGCAGGACCGCGTCGAGGGGCTTGAGCCGGAACGCGTTGAGGATGATCTGCACGGTCGCGACACCGGGACGCGCGATGGCGGTGAGCGCCTCGTCGACCGTCTCGACGCTCACGCCGTAGCTCGCGATCGCGCCCTCGGCGACGAGGGTGTCGAGGCCGTCGTAGACCTCGTCGCGCGAGTAGACCGCCGTCGGGGGGCAGTGGAGCTGGACGAGGTCGAGGCGGTCCGTCCGGAGGTTGCGACGCGACCGGTCGGTCCACTCGCGGAACTTCGCGAGCGTGTAGTTGTCCGCGTCCTGGTCTTCGCGGCGACCCATCTTCGTCGCGACCGTGATCGCGTGGCCCGGGTTGTCGGCGAGGTAGCCGCCGATGATCTGCTCGCTGCGCCCGTCGCCGTAGACGTCCGCGGTGTCGAAGAACGTCACGCCGGCCTCCGCGGAGGCGTCGAGCACGGCGCGCGCGTCGTCCTCGCTCACGTCGCCCCAGTCGGCGCCGAGCTGCCAGGTTCCCAGTCCGACGACCGAGACGAGCCGTCCCGTGCGTCCGAGCACCTGTCGTTCCATCGTTCCTCCTCGTGCTGCGTCGGGTACGCCGGGAGACACACCCGGGCACCGAGTCTGACTGGCGAGAGCGCATCGCGCACCCTCGCACGCCGAGTACCGTATGTGAGCGTGAACACCCACGCCCCCTCGGGGACCCAGGTCCGCATCGCCCACGGCGAGCACGCAGCGACGATCACCGAGGTGGGAGCGGCCGTGCGCGAGTACACGGTCGGCGGCCGGCCCGTCTTCACGTCCTTCCCGGAGGACGAGGTCGCGCCCGCGTTCAACGGCGCGGTCCTGCTCCCCTGGCCCAACCGCCTGCGCGACGGCGCGTACGAGGTGGACGGCACGGCGTACCAGGTGCCCGTGTCGGAGCCCGACCGCGGCACCGCGCTGCACGGGCTCGCGTGCTGGCAGCGCTGGGTCGTCGTCGAGCACGACGCGTCCGCCGCGACGCTCGAGCTGCACCTGCCGCCGTCGCCCGGCTACCCGTTCGACCTCGTCACGCGCGTGACCTACTCGCTCGACGACGCCGGGCTGCGCGTCCACGTGCGCACGACGAACGTCGGCGCCGCGACGGCGCCGTACGGCATCGGGTTCCACCCGTGGCTGTCCGCCGACGGCGCGAACCTCGACGAGTGCACGCTGCGCCTCGACGCCGCGACGCGCGTCACGACCGACGAGCGGCTCCTGCCCACGGGCACCGAGCCCGCCGCGGGGAGCTACGACCTGCGCGAGCCGCGCCTGCTCGCGGGCGTCGACCTGGACGACGCCTACGTCGACGTGCTGCGCGACGCCGACGGCCTGTCCTGGATGCGCCTCGCCGCTCCCGACGGCCGCACGTCGGCCGTCTGGATGGACGGCTCGATGGACACCTGGCAGGTCTGCACGGGCGACCACGTCGGGGACGTCGCGTTCCGCCGGTCCGGCGTCGCGGCGGAACCCATGAGCTGCATCGCGGACGCGTTCCGCACCGGCGAGCGCCTCGTGCGGCTCGAGCCGGGCGCCACGCACGAGGTCACCTGGGGCGCGACGCTGCTCTGACCAGCCCCCGTCGCGGGCGGTCCGTCCCCTATGTCCGGCTGGACACGCCGTCCGCGCGAGCCCGTTTCGACCCGCGCCGCCCGCGTCGGGGAGAATGGCGCCCGTGGAAGACGCGGTGAGTCGAGAGGTACGGATCTGCGTCGTCGGCGACGAGCTGAGCGCCGGCGTCGGCGACGCGAAGGCCCTGGGGTGGGCGGGGCGCGTCGTCGCGCGCACGCGCTTCCCCCAGCCGGCGTACGTGTTCCCGCTCGCCATCCCCGGCGAGACGACGACGGCGCTCAGCCAGCGCTGGGAGGCGGAGACCGCGCGGCGGTTCGCCCCGGAGCCGGACGTGGACAACCGCCTCGTCATCGGCCTCGGCCGCCACGACCTCGACGCGGGGCTCTCGGTCGCGCGCTCGCGCCTCAACCTCGCGAACGTGCTCGACGTCGCGGAGTCGCACCGCCTTCCGACGTTCGTCGTGGGGCCCCCGCCGGGGCACGCGCAGGACGCCGAGCGGCTCGCCGAGCTCTCGCACGCGTTCTCGGACGTCGCGAACCGGCGCCGCGTGCCGTACGTGGACACGTTCAGCCCGCTCGTGACGCACGAGCAGTGGCTCGCGGACCTCGCGCAGAGCGGCAACGGCTTCCCCGGCCAGGCCGGATACGGGCTCATGGCCTGGCTCGTGCTGCACACGGGCTGGCACGCCTGGCTGGGTCTGCCGGACGACACGGTCTGAACCACCCACGCACGACGACGGCCCGTCGTCCCGGGAGCCATCCCGGGACGGCGGGCCGTCGGCGCGCGGGCGTCAGCCGCGCGAGACCGTGAGGTCGCCCGAGACGGTGTTCGCCGAGACGTACGCGCCGCGGGCGCCGGGCTGGTCGACGTGGTCGACCGACGTCGTGCGCTGCGCGGCGGAGTCCAGGCGGACGCCGTCGAGCACGGCCTTGCCCGTGACGCTGCGGGCCTTGAGGTTGACCGGCGACCCGGCGCCGAGGCGCACGGCCACGTCGCCGGAGACCGTGCGCGCGTCGACGAGCGGGGTGCTCTCGCGCGCGACGACCTCGACGCCGCTCGTCACGGTGTTCACGGACACGCGGCCGAGCGTCCCGCCGAGCGTGACCGCACCGGACGCGGTGCTCACGTGGACGTCGCCGACGTGCTCGCCGACGTCCACGGCGCCGGTCGCCGTCTTGATCGACGCCGTGCCCGACACGCCCTGGACGCGGACGGCGCCCGTCGCGGTCGTCACGGACAGGTCCGCCTGCGTGCCGAGGACGCTCGCGGCGGCGCGCGCCGTCGTCACCTTGACCGGCACGTGCGCGGGGACGGTCAGCCGCACGACGGCGCGGTCCTTGTCTCGCAGGCCCTTGGCCCGCTCGACGAGGCCCTCGACGCCGGCGAAGTCGTAGCCGACGCGCAGCTCGCCGTCGTGCACGCTCACCTGGAGCGGGCGCTCGGACACCTCGCTGACGTCGAGGTGGGCCCCGGCCTCGCGCGCGGGGTCGGCGACGACGTCGACCGCGCCGTCGGTGAGCTGGACGACGACGCGCCGGACGTCGGCGACGTCGACGGTCTGGGGGGCGTTGATGACCCAGGACTCGGTGCTCATGCGCTTCTCCTCGTTCGGTTCTCTGGTTCGGGGGTGCGATGCGTTCGTCGAGGGGTTCTCGTGATCGTCGGTCAGGGCAGGGTCGCTCGCACGGCCTTGCGCGCGCTGTCGAGCACGGTGCGCAGGGTGTCGACCGTGAGCTCCGAGACGACGCTCGCGGCGTCGGCGCGACGCAGGTCGGCGCGCACGTCCTCGCGGAAGCGCTGGAGCAGCGCCTCGGCCTCCATGCGCCACGCGTAGGACTCGCGGCGTCGCGGGTCCGGCCCGCCGTCGCGCGGGCGGGCGCGCGCCGTCTGCGCGGCGGCCGCGAGCTCGGCCCGCAGGCCCTTCAGCGAGCCCTGCACGTCGGCGCGCAGCGCCTCGGCGCGCTGGCGCACCGTCTCGGCGATGCCGTGCTCCAGCGCGGCGACGTCGGCCCGACGCGCCTCGATCTCCGCGCGCCCCGCGGGCGTCAGCTCGTAGGTCGTCTTGCGGCCGTCGGCGCTGCGGTGCACGAGGCCCTCGTCCTCGAGCCGCGCGAGCCGGGGGTAGATGGTCCCGGCGCTCGGCCGGTACGTGCCGCCGAAGCGCTCCGAGAGCTCGGTGATGAGCTCGTAGCCGTGCTTGGGCCCGGTGTCGAGGAGCGCGAGGAGGTAGAGCCGGAGCTCGCCGTGCGCGAAGACGGTGGCCATCAGCGGTCCACCGGCCCGCCCGACGACGCGGCTCCCGGGGCCCCCGGGCTCCCCCACGCGGGGGCGTCCGCGCCGGCCGGGGCGTCCTCGACCGGGCTCTCGTCCCACGGGGCCTCGTCGGGAGCCCCCCGGAGGACGGTCACGTCGCCGGAGACGGCGGAGACCCGGACCGGCGCACCCTTCCCGTACCGCGCGGGCTGGTGGAACGAGCGCGCGGTCCCGCGCTGCTCCGCGCCGTCCACGAGGAGGCGCCCGCTCACGCAGCGGATCGCGTAGTCCATCGCGTCGGGGTCCGGCAGGCGCACGAGCACGTCGGCGGAGACCGCGCTCACGACGATCTCGGACGGGGTCGTGCGCGTGTCGACGGTGACGGAGCCCGAGACCGACTCGAGGCGGAGCGAGTGCAGCGCGCCGGTCGCCGTGAGGCCGCCAGACACGGAGTCCATCCGGACCGGGCCGTCGTGCTCGCTCGCCGAGACCTCGCCCGAGACCGTGTCGACACGGAGCTCCCCGTGCGTGCGGCTCGTCATCACGGAACCGGAGACGGTCGCGAGCCGGGCGCCGTCGCGCACGCCCGCGACGAGGGCCTCCCCCTGCACGGTCGCGACCTTGACCTGCGTCGTCGCCGGCACGGCGACGTGCACGTCCGCCGCGTCCTTGCCGGTGTAGGTGCGGAAGCGCTCGAGGAAGCCCTTCCAGCCCGCGACGAACGGTCCGTAGCCGACCCGGAGCGTGGTCCCCTCGAGACGCACCTCCAGGGGGCGGCCGACCACCGAGTGGACCTCGACGCGCGTGTCGGTGCGCGTCGGGTCGTCGTGCGCGACCACGTCGATGCGACCGCCGATGACGGTCGCGTCGAGCGTCCGCACGTGCGCCAGGTCGATGGCCTGCGGACCCGTGACGGTCCAGCTCTCCTGCGTCATCCGTGGCTCCGTCCGTGGTCGCGTCCCGCGCGGCCGCGACGGCGACGCTCGTGGGCACTCGCGATATATCTCGTTCTGGCAGACACGATATATCGCGTGCTCGACCCTGGCAAGGGGTCGCGTGTGGGACGATGGGAGGCGGACTTGACCCGCCGGGACCGGCGGGACTCCCCCGATCGTCAGGAGAACACCATGAGCAAGCGCGGACGCAAGCGTCGCAGCCGCAAGGGCAACGCCGCGAACCACGGCAAGCGCCCCAACGCCTGAGACGGCGCGCCCCCACGGGGGACGACGAGAGGGCCCGTACCGACGACGTCGGTACGGGCCCTCTCTCGTTCTCCGTCCGTCGGGGCAGGTGCCCCGCGGACGGTGCTCAGCGGCTCTCGACGACCGTCGTCGTCGTGACCATGACGGTGAGCTGCGTGTGGATGCGCTCCCGCAGCCCCGCGGGCGCCTTCTCGTGGCACGAGCGGCGCACGAGCTGCTTGACGAGCTCCTCGACGCTCAGCTCGGCGAGGCACGGCGAGCAGTGCGCGACGTGCGCGCGCATGCGCAGCTCGTCGTCCGGCGTCATCTCCGAGTCGAGGTACTCGTAGAGGTGCGTGAGCGCGTGCTCGCACTCCGACTCGCCCGCCGTCGAGTGCGGGATGGGCGTCACCGACTCCTCGACCGGGCCGCGCCCCGGGATCCGGCTCTCTGACGTGCTCACGACTCACCTCCGGGGCTCTTCGCCCCCACCAGTCCTCGCCTCACGGCGTAGTCGGCCAGCAGCTCGCGCAGCTGGCGCCTGCCTCGGTGCAGGCGGGACATGACCGTGCCGATCGGTGTCCCCATGATCTCCGCGATCTCCTTGTACGGGAAGCCCTCGACGTCCGCGTAGTACACGACCATGCGCCGGTCCTCGGGCAGCTCCTGGAGCGCGCGCTTCACGTCCGAGTCCGGCAGGCGGTCGAGCGCCTCCGCCTCGGCCGAGCGCAGCCCCTGCGACGTGTGCGACGCCGCGCGCGCGATCTGCCAGTCCTCGACGTCGTCCGTCTGGGCCTGCTGCGGCTCGCGCTGCTTCTTGCGGTACGTGTTGATGAACGTGTTCGTGAGGATGCGGTAGAGCCACGCCTTGAGGTTCGTGCCCGGCCGGTACTGGTGGAACGCCGCGAACGCCTTCGCGAACGTCTCCTGCACCAGGTCCTCGGCGTCCGACGGGTTGCGCGTCATGCGCAGCGCCGCGGAGTACAGCTGGTCGAGGTACTGGAGCGCGTCCTGCTCGAACCGTGCGGCGCGCGCGGCGTCGCTCTCGGTCTGCGGCGCGCGGTTGGTGTCCTCGGCGTCCGTGTCCGTGGGCAGCGTCGTGCCCTCGACCGGCGTCGTTCCCGACGTCGTCGCGGGGCTGCCGGAGACGTCGCTGCCGGAGATTCGCTCTGTCATCAACAACGAGCCTAGTCCCCTGTTCGTCTGGGTGTCCGGTGACGTGACCGGCGCCGACCACGCGGCGGCGAACGCCGCGTCCGCCGTCGACGCCTCGGGGGTCGACGATGCGGCCCGGGCGGCGGGTGCGGGGGTCTCGAGGAGGACGGTCACGAGTGGTGCAACCCGAACGTGCCCGCGCGCATTCCCGCGGCCCGGAGCGCCCCGCGGTGCGCCGCGCGCGACGCACCCGGCGTCGCTAGCGTGGCGCCATGACGACCTCGCAGACCCCGTCCCGCTTCCTCACCCTGCTGCGCGAGCAGGTCGGGCACGAGCTCGACGCGCACCAGCAGTACATCGCGATCGCCGTGTGGTTCGACGCCCACGACCTGCCGCAGCTCGCCGCGCACTTCTACCGGCAGTCGGTGGAGGAGCGCAACCACGCGATGATGATCGTGCGGTACCACCTCGACCGGGACCTGCCCGTCGAGATCCCCGGCTCCGGCCCGGTCCGCAACGACTTCGCGGACGTCGTCGAGCCGCTGCGGCTCGCGCTCGACCAGGAGAAGCAGGTCACCGCGCAGATCGAGGCGATCTTCCGCGCCGCGCGCGAGGAGGGCGACGCCCTGGGCGAGCAGTTCCTCCTGTGGTTCCTCAAGGAGCAGGTGGAGGAGGTCGCCTCCGCGACCACCCTGCTCACCGTCGCGCAGCGCGCGGGCGACAACCTGTTCGACCTCGAGAACTTCGTCGCGCGGGAGACGATCGGCGACGCCGGCGAGTCGGCCGACGCCCCGGAGGCCGCGGGCGGCGCGCTCTGACGCGCACACGTGAGGAGTGCCTCACGGGCCGCAGGTGGCGCCGTCCCGGCGGTCGCGGCAGGCTGGGACCGACCGGTGCACGCCCGAGGCGGGCACCGGCGAGTCACCGGCGATGAGGAGAGAACCGATGCTGCTGCGTCACCTCGCGAGGCCCATGCTGGCCTCGTGGTTCGTCTACGACGGGCTCCAGGCCGCGCTCAAGCCCGCCGAGCACGTGCGAGCCGCGCGCTCGGGCGTCGAGCTCGTCGAGAAGAGCGCCGGCATCGAGGCCCCGCTCAGCGAGAAGCAGGTCGCGACGCTCGTGCGCGCCCACGGCGCCGCGACGGCCGTCGCCGGGCTGTTCCTCGCCGTCGGCAAGGCCCCCCGCACGGCCGCCCTGACCCTCGCCGCGCTCACGGTGCCCCTCGCGGTCGTCAACCAGCCCTTCACCTCGGGCGAGGCGACGCGCGCCGAGCGCACGCGCAAGTTCGTCGCGAACGTCGGCGCGATCGGTGCGGCGCTCATCGCGGGCGCGGACTACGAGGGCCGCCCGGGCGTGCAGTGGCGGCTCGAGAAGGCCCGGCACGACCTCGCGCTCGCCAAGCAGGCGAAGCAGGAGGCCGTGGTCGCGAGCGCGAAGGGGGCCGTGAAGGACGTCTCGACCTCGGCCCGGGGAGCGGCGAAGGAGGCGAGCCGCTCCACGAAGAACGCGGCGAAGCACGCGGCCAAGGAGGCGGGACGCTCGGCGCGACGCGCGACGAAGGCCGCCCAGCAGGCCGCGGAGCACGCCGCGACCCTCGCCGCGGGGGCCGTGCACGACGCCGAGGCCGCGGTCCGGGCGAAGGTCGCCTGACACGGTCGTGACGTGACCGCGCGGCGGGACGCTCCGCCGTCGGGCACCGTCCCTCCACTAGCCTGGAGGCCATGACGACCTCGCCCTCCGCCGCGCCCGTGCCCCCCGCCGTCGACGAGGGCTGGGCGGCGCCCACGGCGGGCGGGCCGCTCGACGCGACGGTCGAGGTCCCGGGCTCGAAGTCGCTGACGAACCGGCTGCTCGTGCTCGCCGCGCTCGCCGACGGGCCCGGGACCCTGCGCGGCGCCCTGCGCAGCCGCGACGCCGACCTCATGATCGCCGCCCTGCGCACGCTCGGCGTCGGCGTCGAGGAGGGCGCGTCGCCCAGCGAGCTGCGCGTGACCCCCGGTCCGCTGCGCGGACCCGTCGAGGTGGACTGCGGCCTGGCCGGCACCGTCATGCGCTTCCTCCCGCCGCTCGCGGCGCTCGCCGGCGGCACGGTCCGGTTCGACGGCGACGAGGGCGCGCGCGTGCGCCCCATGGGCCCGGTCCTCGCCGCGCTCAGCGCGCTGGACGTCCCGGTGGAGGGCGACGGCGACGGGCTGCCGACGACGCTCCCCTTCACGATCCGCGGCCGCGGCCGGGTGCGCGGCGGGTCGGTCGACGTCGACGCGTCGGCGTCGAGCCAGTTCGTCTCGGGGCTCCTCCTCGCCGCCGCGCGCTACGACCAGGGCCTCACGGTGCGGCACATCGGCCACACGCTGCCGAGCATGCCGCACATCGAGATGACGGTGGAGGTCCTGCGGGAGGTCGGCGTCGTCGTCGACGACTCCCGGCCCGCGATCTGGCGGGTCGAGCCCGGTCCGATCGCGGCGCGCGACGTGCAGGTCGAGCCCGACCTGTCGAACGCCGCCCCCTTCCTCGCCGCCGCGCTCGTCGCGGGGGGCACCGTGCGCGTCACGGGCTGGCCGACGGCGACGAACCAGCCGGGCGCCATGGTCCCCGAGCTGCTCGATTCCATGGGCGCGACCGCGTCGCTGGACGGCGACGTGCTGTCCGTGACGGGCACGGGCGAGGTGCGCGGCGTGGATGTGGACCTGCACGCCGCCGGCGAGCTCGCGCCGACGATCGCGGCGCTGGCCGCCCTCGCCGACTCCCCCAGCCGCCTGCGCGGCATCGCCCACCTGCGGGGGCACGAGACCGACCGGCTCGCCGCGCTCGCGACGGAGATCACGCGCCTCGGCGGGCAGGCGGAGGAGACGCGCGACGGCCTCGTCATCACGCCGCGCCCCCTGCACGGCGCGCTGTTCCGCACGTACCACGACCACCGCATGGCGACGTCGGCGGCCGTCATCGGCCTGCGCGTCCCGGGGGTCGGCGTCGAGAACGTCGAGACGACCGCCAAGACGCTGCCCGGGTTCGCGGGGATGTGGGAGCGCATGCTCGGGGGCAGGTCCGGATCCGGCACGGGAGCGGCGGCCCGCTGATGGCGCGCCGCGTCCCGGACGAGTCCGACTTCCGCGCGCGCCCCGGCAAGCACGGCAGCCGCCCCCGCACCAAGCAGCGGCCCGAGCACGCGGACGCGGTGACGGGGTTCGTCACGGGCGTGGACCGGGGCCGGTACACGCTGCTCGTGGGCGGGACGGACGACGAGACGGTCGTCGGCGCCGAGGACGAGCGCACCGTCCTCGCGATGAAGGCACGCGAGCTCGGCCGCACGCGCATCGTGTGCGGGGACCGCGTCGACCTCGTCGGGGACGTGTCCGGCGACGACGGGTCGCTCGCGCGGATCGTGCGTATCCAGGACCGGTCGTCGGTGCTGCGCCGCACGGCCGACGACACCGACCCCTACGAGCGGGTCATCGTCGCGAACGCCGACCAGCTCGTCGTCGTCACCGCGCTCGCGGAACCCGAGCCGCGCACGCGCATGATCGACCGGTGCGTGGTCGCTGCGTACGACGCCGGCATGGACGTCCTGCTGTGCCTCACCAAGGCGGACCTCGCCGACCCGGAGCCGCTGCGCGCGCTGTACGAGCCGCTCAGGGTGTCCGTCGTCGTGACGCGCCGCGCGCCCGACGGCCTCGCGCCCGACGGCTGGGCGATCGAGCCGCTCGACGCGGTGCGCGACGCGCTCGCCGGGCGCACGTCCGTGTTCGTCGGTCACTCGGGCGTCGGCAAGTCGACGCTCGTCAACGCGCTCGTCCCGGACGCGCAGCGCGCGACCGGTCACGTCAACGACGTCACGGGCCGCGGCAGGCACACGTCCACGTCCGCCGTCGCGCTGCGCCTGCCCGGCGGCGGATGGGTCATCGACACCCCCGGCGTGCGGTCGTTCGGCCTCGCGCACGTCCAGGTCGACCACCTGCTGCGCGCGTTCGAGGACCTCGACGCCGTCGCCGCGGGCTGCCCACGCGGGTGCACCCACCTCGACGACGCCCCGGACTGCGCGCTCGACGAGTGGGTCGAGGCGTCGCCCGACGACGAGACGCGCGCGGCCCGCGCCGCGCGCCTCGAGTCGTTCCGCCGCGTGCTCGCCTCGCGCACCGGCGCGGCCTGAGCCCTGGCCCGCGCGGCGCCTCCCTCGCGCCGGGCGGGCACCGCTACGGTGTGAGCCATGACGCCCCCCTCGACGCGCGGCTACGACGACGACCTGCGCCTCGCCCACGTGATCGCCGACCAGGTCGACGCGCACACGATGTCGCGCTTCAAGGCGCTCGACCTGCACGTCGAGTCCAAGCCGGACTCGACGCCGGTGAGCGACGCCGACCGCACCGCCGAGGAGATCATCCGCGGCCAGCTCGGCCGGGCGCGCGGTCGCGACGCGATCGTCGGCGAGGAGTTCGGCGAGACCGGTCACGGCGCGCGGCGCTGGATCATCGACCCGATCGACGGGACCAAGAACTTCGTGCGCGGCGTGCCCGTGTGGGCGACGCTCATCGCGCTCGCCGACGGCGACGAGGTCGTCGTCGGGCTCGTCTCCGCACCCGCGCTGGGCCGGCGCTGGTGGGCGGCGAAGGGCACCGGCGCGTGGACGGGCAAGTCGCTCGCCGCCGCGTCGCGGCTGCAGGTGTCGGGCGTCTCGGCGTGGTCCGACGCCTCGTTCGCCTACGCGTCGCTCGACGGCTGGGAGGAGCGCGGGAAGCTCGAGCCGTTCCTCGACCTCCTGCGCGGCGCGTGGCGCACGCGGGGCTACGGCGACTTCTGGTCGTACATGCTCGTCGCCGAGGGCGCCGCCGACGCGGCCGCCGAGCCCGAGCTCGAGCTCTACGACATGGCCGCGCTCGTGCCCATCGTCACCGAGGCCGGCGGCCGGTTCACGTCGCTCGACGGCGCCGACGGCCCGTGGGGCGGCAACGCCGTCGCGACGAACGGGCTGCTGCACGACGAGGTGCTCGGCCGCCTCGGCTGACGCGGACCGCCGTCGGGCACCGCCTGGCTCCCGACCGGCCGCCCCGCACCGCGGAGCCGTCAGCCGCGCGGCACGTCCTTGAGCTCGGACCAGTCGTACCAGAGCAGGTCGCGCTCGTTGACCCGGTCGATCGCGGCGTCGAGCGCCGCGTCGGCACCCGGGCCGTCGTCGTCGGCCGCGGCGAGCACCGCCGCGACGTCCTCGACGGCCTCGGGCTCGTCGACGTGCACGCACACGATCGCGACGTCGGGCACGGTCCGCAGGACCTCGACCGCGCTGGGCGCAGGTGCGTCCTCGTCGTCGGAGTCGTCGGCGCCCACGACCTGCACCGCGCCGTCGGGCACCTCGAGCGTCACGACGAGCCGCTGGCGCGGCGCGTCCGGGCGCGCCGCGACGAGCGCGAGCGAGTCGTCCGCCGCCTCGAGCGCGGCCGCGTACTCCAGGCCCTCCTCGTCCTCGTCGGGCAGCGCGCGCGTCAGCGCGGCGGTCACGGCGTGGGCGCCGCGCGGGGCGACGCTCCAGCGGGCGGCGTCGGCGGTCACGGTGACGGCGTCGAGCTCGTCGAGCGTCGCGGGGAGGTAGATGCGCATGGGTTCAGTGTGCCGCCTCCAGCGCGAGTCCGTGCGCCGCACCACGCCCGGGCTGCGCCGCCTCCCGCACCTGCACGGCGAGCCGCGCCAGGGCGCGACGGGCAGGGCTCGCGGGCGCCGACTCCGCGAGCGTCCGACCCTCCCGGAGGCCGAGGTCGACGGCGGCGTCCTCGGGGACGACGTGCAGGTCGTCGACGCTCGCGTAGCGGGCCATCGCGTCGCGCACCGCTCGCTCGGGCCGGGGCCCGACGACGCTCGCGCGCACGCGGTTCACCACGACGACGCGCGCCGCGCCGACGCACGCGCCCGTCTCGGCGAGCTCGTCGAGCGCCCGGACCAGACGCTGGAGCCCGACGGGATCCCCCGCGCCGACGACGACCACCACGTCCGCGGCCGCGAGCGCGCTCCAGGTCGCGTCGTTGCGCTGCGGGGCGCGGGTGTCGTACGTCAGGAGCTCGTCCCGCTCGATCCCGAAGCCGCAGTCGACGACCGTCCAGTCCGCGACGGACCGCCCGACCTCCCACACGGCGTCGAGCGACGCCCCGGGCACCTCCGGCCACCGGCCCGCCCGGGTCAGGCCCGTCAGCACCCGGACGCGTGGCAGGACCGTGGGCGCCAGCGCGACCAGCCCCGCGCCGTCGAGCGCGCCCTGACCCGCGCTGCGGGCGGCCGCCGCCAGTCCGGGTGACTCGTCGAGCAGGCCGAGCCGCTGGGCGACGCTCCCGCCGTAGGTGTCCGCGTCGACGAGCAGGACCTCCGCGTCGGGCGCCGAGGGGACGGTGGCCGGGACGTCCACGTCCGCGGAGCGCCGCTCCCGGCGCGCCGGACGAGCACGCCGCACGGGCGCCGGTCCCGCGAGCTCGGCGGCGAGGTTCGTCGCCACGGTCGTACGACCGGGTGCGCCGGTCGGGCCCCACACGGCGACGGTCCGCCCGAGGCGGGGCTCCCGCCCCGGGTCGGCGGCGCCGGCGCCGACGGCCCCCCGGGGGACACCGGGTGCGCCCGTGGCCGCCTCGCGCGGCGGCAGGACGGCCCGGACGACGTCGCACAGCGCGTCCGGCGCGGAGTCCAGGTCGACGACGGCATCGACCCCGTAGGCCCGCACCCGTCCCTCTTCCCACGTCCCGGCCGGGGCGAGCGCGACGATCCGCACGTCGTGGGCGTGCAGGTCCACGACCGCCTGCCGGTCCAGCGCGGGCAGGTCGCACGACACGACCGCGACTCGGCCCGCACCCGCCGCGGCCGCGGCGAGCAGCTCGACGACGTCCGCGCACCGCCGCGTGACCTGGAGCCCGGGAGCGGCGAGCGTCGTGACCACCTCGGCCTCGCGCGCGCCCCGGACCGCGCACAGGACGGTCGCGACCGTGGTCGCGCCGCTCATCCCGCAGCCCCGACCGGGACGAGCGCGATCGTCCCGTCCCCGGCCACCGCCGCGAGCACGGCCGGGAGGTCGTCGACGCCGACCAGGAGGTGGACCGTCGTCGGTCCGCCCACGACGAGCGTCCCCTCGCCCTCGTCGACCTGTGCGACGGTGACGCCCTCGACGAGCAGCTCGGGCTGCGGTGGCTCGTCCCCCGCGGCGGTGCCCGGCTCGGCACCGGCCGTCGGGGGAGCCTCGGGGACGTACCAGACGTCGACCGCCGCCCCGGCGACGATCCGCTCCGAGAGGCCCGTCGTCACGGGGACCGCGACGGCGCGCACCGCGAGGTCGGCGGCCGCGCCGAGCGACGACGCGGGGACCAGCTCGCCCGCGGCGACGGTGCGCAGGACGACGGCCTCGTCCGGGAGCCCGTCGGCCGCGAGGAGGTAGCGGTCCGTCTGCGTCCCGAGCCGCACCTCGACCGCCCGCAGGTCCGCCGCGGTCACGGTCGTCCCGGGCGTCAGCGCCGCCCCGGCCGCGTAGACGGTGACGGTCCGGCTCGCGGTGCTCACGGCCCACGACCCGAGGGCCACGGAGAGCGCGACCACCACGATCCCCACGAGGAGCCGCGGGTCCTTCCAGCCAGGTCGCCTCAGGCGCACGGCGGGCCGTGGTGCCGGCTCGACCCCCACGGGTCGTTCCCTCGTCGTCGTCATCGATCTCCCCCTTGGTCGTCCGGCACGTCAGCCGTGCCGCGGCTTCATGATCCCCGGTCTGCGCCACCCGTGGCGGTGCCTGTGGACGAGCGTCGAGGCGCGGCGCGCGCGTGCCAGACTGACGCCATGGCCCAGCGGTTCCTCACCCTCGCCGACGTCACGGACGAGCTCAACATCTCCGCGGCGCAGGCGTACGCGCTCGTCCGATCCGGCGAGCTCCCCGCGATCCAGGTGGGCGGCCGAGGGCAGTGGCGCGTCGAGGTCAGCGAGCTCGAGGCGTACATCCAGCGGATGTACGCGCAGACGCGCCAGCGCATCGAGGCCGGTGACTTCGACGCCTGAGCGGCCGCGGCGCCCTCGACCGCCGACCCGACGGCGCCGCGCCGACGCCGCGAACCCCGCGCGCTCCCCCTGCACGCTCCTCACCGCGGGACGAACCCCGTCTCCGACTCGCTGACGCACAGGACCGCGGACCAGGGCACGACCCGCGAGCCGTGCCCGTCGCCCGGGGCGACCTCCAGGTCGACGTGGTCCTTGCCGACCCGCGCGACCCACCCGGGAAAGACACCGGCGGGGGTCCGCACCTGGACGGGCCGACGGTCGCGCATGAGCGCGCGGAGGGCGTGGCCGAGGCCCAGCCGCGCCGACCTCGCCGAGGGCGCGGGCTGGGCATGGCGACCGAGGCCCTGGACGGCGGAGATCGCGCTGGTCGGCACGAGGTGCTGGCGCCGGGCCGCGCCCAGGAGCACCCACTCCTCCGCCGCCTCGCGCAGCTCTCCGGTGACGGCCGACCCGTCGCGCAGCTCGAGCGTGACCGTGCCGGGCGTGCCGCGCAGCCGCTCGACGAGCGTGATCGTCGCGTGCTCCGCACGGGTGAGGTCGGCGACGGCGGCGGCCCGGTCCTGCGACTCGGCGGCGGCGAGCTGCGCCGCGAGGTCGTCGAAGAGGGCGTCCCATCGCACCGGGACACCGTAGCGGTCCCCCGCGCCACCGGCCCGCGCCCTGTCCACATCACGAGAAGACCTCTGGACAGGGGTGGCCGGTCACGCTTAGATCGCTCTGTCGGTATCAAACGACATCAAACGACATCAAGAGCCGTCTTCTTCGGACGGCGACGCAGGGGGCACCGATGGACCGTCGTACCGCCGTACCCGCACGAGCCGGAGGCATCGCCGTCCTCCTCGCGCTCCTCCTCGTCATGGGCGGCGCCGTGACGGCGCTCGCGCTGCGCGCCGCGCACCTCGTGGGCACCCTCCCCGCTGCCCGCCCCGAGCCCTACGTCGAGCTTCTCGCCGTCGCGCTCGGGGCCGTGGCGGCCACGTGGGTGGCCGTCAGCGCCGTCCTCGGCCTGGGCTGCGTCGCCGCACGCGCCGTGGGCCGCTCGTGGGGAGCCGGCGAACGGCTCCTCCTGCGCGCGGCGCCCGCCGTCGTCCGCCGGGCCGCGCGGGTCGGCGTGGGGCTGACCGTGGGTGCAGGCCTCGTCCTCGCCGGAGGGACCGCTCAGGCCGCGACGACCCCGGACGCCGACCCCGGCGTCGTGGCGGTCGACCTGGGCTGGCAGACCTCGGCGCCCGCTCCCGCGCCGTCCGGGCCGGCGCAGCCCGCTCCCCTCCCGACGGACGCACCGGCACCTGCGCTGCCGCACGCTCCCTCGGGCCCGACGACGACCTCCGACCAGCCCGCGCCGACGATCACCGCCCCGTCCACGGGGGCCGGCGACCGCGCGTCCTCCGCACCGGCCGCGCAGTCGGTGCCGTCCGTCACCCCGGACGCTCCGAGCACGCCGTCGGCCCCGGCCTCGCCTTCGGCCCCGGCGCGGGCACAGGCACCCGGAACCGCGACGACGACGGGTCCGTCGGCTCCCGCACGGGCGCCCGAGGCCCGGAGCGCCGCGGCCGATCAGCGCGACGCCGCGCTCACGGTGGTGCGGGAGGTCGCCGCGGACGAGCCGCGCGAGGTCGTCGTCGTGCGCGGCGACTCGCTCTGGTCGATCGCCGCACGCCACCTGCCGGACGGCGCGTCGGACGCGCAGGTGGCCGACGCGGTGCAGCGCTGGTACGCCGCGAACGTCGGGGTCGTCGGCGACGACCCCGACCTCGTCCGCCCGGGCCAGGTGCTCGTCGCACCGGCCTCCTGACGACCGCCCGCCGCGAAGGAGCCCACGATGACCGCTCCCCTGCTGACCACCGCCGACGCCCAGGCCACGACCGGTCCCGCCGCGCCGCCCGACCGGCCCGCGCCGCCCGCCCGCTCCACGAGCGTGCCCGCCGAGCTGTCCGCTCGCCTGCTGCGCTGCGTGGGCGAGCGTCCCGTCCCGACGATGGACCTGACCGACGTCACGACCGCGCGGGCACGGCAGCACGTCGTGCGGGGACGCCCTCTCGCGCCGCCGACGGCGCCGCTCCCGCTCCCCGACCCGACGGCCCTGTGCTGCGCGGTCGTGCGCGCCGCCGTCGAGGTCGTCCGCGGCGAGCGCACCGTGGGACAGCTCGCGCGGTGGGTGTCGCCGGAGATCTACGAGACGCTCGCCCGACGGTCGCGCCTCGTCGCCGACGGCCCTCGCGCCACGACGACCCGGCCCGTCACCGTGCGCCGCGCCCGCGTGCTGCGGATCGGCGACGGCGTCGCCGAGGGCACCGTCGTGGTCGAGGACGGTGCCCGCGTGCGGGCCGCCGCGGCGCGGCTCGAGGCGCGCCGCGGGACGTGGCGCGTCGTCGCGCTCGAGATCGGGTGACCGACCCTCGGCCGAGACGACGGCGGGGCGCGCCACCCTTGGTGGCACGCCCCGCCGTCGTCGGTCCCGTCACGGCGCACGCCGGACGGGTCGAGGATCACTCCTCGTTCTGGCCGTGGCAGACCTTGTACTTCTTGCCCGAACCGCACGGGCACTGCGCGTTGCGCGGGGTGCCGGGGAACGTACGACCGTCGCTCTCCACAGCGCTCGCCTCGCCGTGCAGCGCGCGGCGCGAGCGCCGGCTCGCGTCGCCCGAGACGACGGCCTGACCGGTGCCGTCCTCGCTCGGCGCGCTGTACGACAGCGGGACCTGCCGGTCGGGGCCGTCGAGACCCTTGGCGATGAGCGTGCCGGGGCGGTCACCGCTCGGCCCGCCGAACGCCGCCGGGGCCGTGACCGGAGCGGGCTCCGGCTCGACCGGCGCGTCCTCGACCGGGGCGTCGGCCGTCGCCGGGGCGTCCTCGGCGGGAGCGTCGGCCGCGGCGGCGCCCTGCGCCTGGGCGGTGGCCTGGTGGGCCGCCGCCGCGAGACCTGCTGCGGCTCCGGCCGAGGCCGCCCCCGCCGCCCCGCCGAGCGCCTGACCGGCCGCCGACTGCGCGGCCTGGGCCGCGTCCGCGACCGAGATCGCCGGCGCCTGGCCCGGCGCGGCGCCCGGCTCGGCGACCTTGACCTCGAGGTTGAAGAGGTAGCCGACCGTCTCCTCCTTGATGGCCTCGGTCATCGCCTGGAAGAGCTGGAAGCCCTCGCGCTGGTACTCGACGAGCGGGTCGCGCTGGGCCATCGCGCGCAGGCCGATGCCCTCCTTGAGGTAGTCCATCTCGTAGAGGTGCTCGCGCCACTTGCGGTCCAGGACCGAGAGCGTCACGCGCCGCTCGAGCTGGCGCATGTTCGTCGAGCCGAGCTGCTCCTCGCGGCTCTGGTAGGCGATGCGGGCGTCGGAGAGGATCTCCTCGAGCAGCATCTCGCTCGTCAGACGCGTCTCTCCGCCCGCCTGCTCGACGACCTCGTCGGGCTCGATCGAGATGGGGAAGACCGCCTTGAGCGCGGTCCACAGGGCGTCCAGGTCCCAGTGCTCCGGGTTGCCCTCGGCCGTCGCGCCCTCGACGTAGGCGGTGACGACGTCGGTGAGGAAGTGCTGCACCTGCTCCTGGAGGTCCTCGCCCTCGAGCACGCGGCGACGCTCGTCGTAGATGACGGTGCGCTGGCGCGACAGGACGTCGTCGTACTTGAGGACGTTCTTGCGGATCTCGAAGTTGCGCGACTCGACCTGGCCCTGCGCGCTCGCGATGCCGCGCGTGACCATCTTGGACTCGAGCGGCACGTCGTCGGGGAACCCGGCGCGGTTCATCATGGACTCGGCGAGGGTCGAGTTGAACAGGCGCATGAGGTCGTCCTGCATCGACAGGTAGAAGCGGGACTCGCCCGGGTCGCCCTGACGGCCGGAACGACCGCGCAGCTGGTTGTCGATGCGGCGCGACTCGTGGCGCTCGGTGCCGAGCACGTAGAGGCCGCCGAGCTCGCGGACCTCGTCGTGCTCCGCCGCGACCGCGGCCTTCGCCTTCTCGAGCGCGTCGGGCCAGGCGGCCTCGTACTCCTCCGGGTTCTCCGCGGCGTCGAGGCCACGCGCCGCGAGGTCCGCGACCGCCATGAACTCGGCGTTACCGCCGAGCATGATGTCGGTACCGCGGCCGGCCATGTTCGTCGCGACCGTGACGGCGCCCTTGCGGCCCGCCAGCGCGACGATCGAGGCCTCGCGCTCGTGCTGCTTCGCGTTGAGGACCTCGTGCGGCACGCCCTGCTTCTTGAGCTTGGACGACAGCAGCTCGGACTTCTCGACGCTCGTCGTACCGACGAGCACCGGCTGACCCTGCGCGTGCCGCTCGACGATGTCCGCGACGACCGCGTCGAACTTGCCCTCCTCGTTCTTGTACACGAGGTCGGCCTGGTCGACGCGCTGCATCGGCCGGTTCGTCGGGATCGGCACCACGCCGAGCTTGTAGGTGCCCTGGAACTCGGCAGCCTCGGTGTCCGCGGTACCGGTCATGCCCGAGAGCTTGGAGTACAGGCGGAAGTAGTTCTGGAGCGTGATCGTGGCGAGCGTCTGGTTCTCCGCCTTGATCTGCACGCCCTCCTTGGCCTCGATGGCCTGGTGCATGCCCTCGTTGTACCGACGGCCGGGCAGGATGCGCCCGGTGTGCTCGTCGACGATCATGACCTCGCCGTTGAGCACGACGTAGTCCTTGTCGCGCTTGAAGAGCTCCTTCGCCTTGATGGCGTTGTTGAGGAACCCGATGAGCGGCGTGTTCAGCGACTCGTAGAGGTTGTCGATGCCGAGGTAGTCCTCGACCTTCTCGATGCCCGGCTCGAGCACGCCGACGGTGCGCTTCTTCTCGTCGACCTCGTAGTCGGCCCCCGGGTTCAGCCGCCGCACGACCTTGGCGAACTCGCCGAACCAGCGGTTCGTGTCGCCCGACGCGGGACCCGAGATGATGAGCGGCGTGCGCGCCTCGTCGATGAGGATCGAGTCGACCTCGTCGACGATCGCGAAGTGGTGGCCGCGCTGCACGAGGTCGTCCGTGGACCACGCCATGTTGTCGCGCAGGTAGTCGAAGCCGAACTCGTTGTTCGTCCCGTACGTGATGTCCGCGGCGTACTCCTGGCGGCGCTGCGCGGGCGTCTGGCCGGACAGGATGACGCCGGTCGTCAGGCCGAGGAAGCGGTAGACGCGGCCCATGAGCTCGCTCTGGTACTTCGCCAGGTAGTCGTTGACCGTGACGACGTGCACGCCCTTGCCCTCGAGCGCGTTGAGGTACGCGGCCGTGGTCGCGACGAGCGTCTTGCCCTCACCGGTCTTCATCTCGGCGATGTTGCCGAGGTGCAGCGCCGCGCCGCCCATGAGCTGGACGTCGAAGTGGCGCTGGCCGAGGGTGCGGCGGGAGGCCTCGCGCACCGCCGCGAACGCCTCGGGGAGCAGGTCGTCGAGGGTCTCGCCCGCCTCGAGGCGCGCCTTGAAGCGGTCGGTCTCCTCGCGCAGCTCCTCGTCGGTGAGATCCTCGAAGCCCGGCTCGAGCTTGTTGACCTGGTCGGCGATGCCGGACAGCTTCTTGAGGATCCGGCCCTCGCCGATGCGAAGGACCTTGTCGAGGATCGAAGGCACGCAGGACTCCCGTATCGATCGGTGCCCGGGCCGGCTGGTCCGGGAGCAGCGCCGACGCTCTCCCGCGCGGGCGCGCACGGCAGCGGACGTCGGCAACGTCACACAACATCGTAGGCGAGTCGGAGCGACGTCGGACCCGCCCGGGTTTCGCCGACGACGAACCTCGCCGGCGAGACCCCGCGCCAGGGTACGACGACGGGTCCCCGCACGGGCGGGCCGCCCACAACGCGCTCCGGCCCGACCGACCCCTCAGCCCGTCGTCGCCACCTCGGCCGCGAGCGCGGGGGCCAGGTCTCCCGAGGGCGCCACGTCGACGTCCGGCACGCCGAGCCACCCACCGAGCACGCGGAGCTCCGCGGCGAGCCGGGCCGCCGTCTCCTCCCCCGCCGCCTGCTCGCGGTGCGCCGACAGCACCCGCAGCACGCCCGCCCGCCGGTCGGCCTTGAGGTCGACCCGCGCCGTGAGCTGCTCTCCCTCGAGGAACGGCAGGACGTAGTAGCCGTGCACCCGCTTCGGTGCCGGCACGTAGATCTCGATCCGGTAGTGCACGTCGAACAAGCGCTCGAGCCGCGTGCGCTCGAACACGAGCGGGTCGAACGGGTTGAGCAGCGTCGTCGCCGTCGCGCGACGCGGGAGCGCGGCGTCCGCGTGCAGGTACGTCGGCTCGTCCCAGCCGCGCACCGTCACCGGCCGCAGCGTGCCCGCCTCGACGAGCTCGTCGAACGCCGTGCGCACGGCGGGACCCCGGAGGCGGAAGTAGTCCTTGAAGCAGCGCAGCGTCCCGACCCCGTGCGCGCGCGCTCCGATCTCGAGGAGAGACCGGACGGCGTCGGCGTCCGCGACCGGCGGCGCCGCGACGACCTCCGGCGGGAGCACGCGGTCCGTGAGGTCGTAGCAGCGCTCGAACGCGCCGTTGCGGCGCGCGGACGTGATCTCGCCCGTGAAGAACAGGAACTCGAGCGCTCGCTTGGCGACCGTCCAGTTCCAGCCCCACTGCGACCGGTCCCGCGGGTGCGCCCGACCCTCCGCCTCCAGGATCTCGTGCACCTCGCTCGCCGTGATGGGGCCGCGCTCGGTGACGAGGCGACGCACATCCTCCACCGCCTCGGAGTGGCTCATCTCGACCGCGCTGATCGTCCCCCACGCCTCCGTCCGGTACCGGCGGCGACGCCACTCGAGCAGCGGCCACGTGCTGGGCGGCACGTACGACGCGACGTGGGCCCACGTCTCCACGAGCCGGCGCGGCGCCCGGCCCGCCGCACGGTCCAGCAGCGCCGTGTCGTACGGGCCGAGACGCGCGTACAGCGGCATGAGGTGCGCTCGCGCGAGCACGTTCACCGAGTCGATCTGGAGCAGCCCGAGGCGGTCGATCACCCCCTGGACCTGCCGCATGGTCGGCGCGCGCCCACCCGTTCCGTCGTACGGGCGGGGACGGTGCAGCCCCTGCGCCGCGAGCGCGACGCGGCGCGCCTGGGAGAGGGACATCGACTCGGACCTCGACGGCGTGGCGACCACCCTCCGAATCCTGCCCGACCCCACCCACACTCCGGCAGGTCCGGACAGCGCGACGCGCCCGGACCCGAGGAGGGTCCGGGCGCGTCGGTGCGGGTCAGGCGGTCTTCTCGACCGCGGCGTCGGCGCAGTCGCAGGACGTGTCGAGCGCGACGACCCCGTAGGTCCAGCCGCGACGCCGGTAGGCGACGGACGGACGAGAGGTCTCGACGTCGACGAAGAGGAAGAAGTCGTGGCCGACCATCTCCATCTCGTACAGCGCGTCGTCCACGGTCATGGGTTCCGCGGAGTGCAGCTTCTGCCGGATGACGACGGGCGAGTCGCCGAGGGTGGTCTCGACGGCCTCCCCGGGCTCGCTGGGCGCGGTCGGCGCCGGCGGCGGGGGCGCGGCGTGCGTGGCCGGGTCGTAGGGACGCACGTCGACGGGCGGCACGACGGTGTGGTTGCGGTGGTCCTTGCGACGGTCGCGGGCACGGCGCAGGCGCTCGGCGAGCTTGTCCATCGCGAGGTCGAGGGCGCCGAACCGGTCGTCGGCCGCTGCTTCGGCGCGGACGACAGGTCCCTTGGCGCGGACGGTCAGCTCGACGCGTTCGCGAACTCCGGAGAGCCTCGGGTTGTTCTCGTGGGTGACCTCGACGTCCACGCGCTGCGCCGTGGGCGCGAGCTGCTGGACCTTGGCGAGCTTGTCCTCCACGTGCCGGCGGAAGCGGTCTGCCACTTCCGTGTGCCTGCCGACGACGACGATCTCCATGTGAGCCTCCGCGAGGATCTTGTGCGGCGCCCGGCTCGGTGCGTCCGAGCGCCTCGTTCGGATTCGGTAGGGGGCACCCGTGCCGGGTGCGGTGGGCTACCACCTCCTTGCGGCGCGAGGCCGCGCGCTCGGTACGCTCGCGCGGCGCCGAACGTGCCCTGCACGTCCGTCGTCCGCGGCGACTGGCCCTCAGACTAACCCGCGCTCCGGGGTGTCGGCAGCACCAACGGGAGGTGAACCGGAGGACCTTCGGCCCGTCCGTCGGACGGTGCGTCACGGCGCCTCCGACACGGTCCCGCGGACGGCCTCGCGACGCCGCGGCGCAGGCGTCGCTGCGAGGACGAACGCTCCCGGCACGCGCAGGCCGGCGCGTGCGAGGGCGGCCTCGCTCGCGGCGAGGGTCGCTCCGGTGGTGAGGACGTCGTCGACGAGGAGGCACGGGAGCCGGTCGCGCACGGCCTCCTGCACCCGACGGCGCGTCACCGGCCCGGTCGCGATCCCGACGGCGCCGAGACGCGCGCCGCGCGCCCGGGAGCCCAGCCCGACCTGGTCGCGAGCGCGCCCGCGCTGGACGAGCAGGGGCACGACGCGTGCCGGTGTCCCCGCGGCCCGGAGGCCCGCCGCGACACCACGCGCGAGCACGACGACGGGGTCCCGGCCGCGGGCCCGCCGCGCCGCGGCGGACGTCGGCGCGGGAACGACCAGGACCGCCCGGGGCGACGGTCCGGGGTCCGCTCGCGCGAGCGGCCTCGCGACGGGACGCGTACCCGTACCGAGGAGCCCGGCCAGCGCGGTGCCCGCGCGATGCGCGACGACGGCCAGCGGACCGTCGAGGTCGGCCCGGCCGCGGTCCTTCCACGCGACGACCACACCCCGTACCGGTCCCGCGTAGTGCGCCGGCGCCCACACCGGCAGGGGCGCGACGCCGTCGAGCCGGTCGAGACGTGGGGCCGCCTGCTCGCGGCGCCGCAGCGGGGCTTCCAGGGGCGCGAGGCAGTCGGCGCACCAGCGGACGTCGGGGCGGTCGCACCCCGGGCAGGCGACCGGCAGCACGAGGCGCGCGACGTCGTCGAGGGCGAGGAGGAGCACCGGACCAGCCTGCCCGCGCAGGGCTTCGGCGTGCGGACGCGGGCGCGAGACCTGTGGACGACGGCGTCACGCGGACCAGGCTCCGCACCCGGCGGCCGGTCCTGTGGTCCACCCCGCGCGAGCGACGGACCGCCCTCGGGACAGCGCGACGTCGCCCGCGTGGTCAGCCCGGGAAGGTGGGCAGCCGCACCTCGGTCGCGACCCTGGTCCAGAGCGTCGAGGTGCCTGCGGCGTAGAGGCTGCTGTCGCTCGTCCCGACGAGCGTCGTCGAGACGCCCGTCGCCGACGCGAGCGACACCGCGTCCTCGACCGGCGACGAGGGCACCGTGGGCCCGCCGACGGGGACGCGCTGCACCACGGGCTCGGCCGTCCCCGCCGTCCTGCCGAGGACGCCCAGGAGCGCGCGGTCCACCCACGTGACCTGGGTGGCCGCCAGCACGGGCTGGCCCACCCGGACCGGCTCGGAGAGCTGGGTGGGGCGACCGGACTCGTCGCGGACGATGCCCGCGACGTGGATCTGCGCCCCGCTCCCCGCGTCGCTCACGACGGCGACCCGCGCGCCGTCCGGGGCGACCCGCACCGACATGACCGTGCGCCCCTCGAGCCAGGCCGCCGCGACGGGGGTCACGGCCTCGTCCGAGCCCGCCTCCCCGAGGTCGACGACCTGCAGCGAACCCGCCTGGACCTGCGGACCGCTCCACAGGTACTGGTAGCGGTCGATCGACGGGGCAAGGAGGTTCGACCCGGTGAGGAGCGTCGTCGGCCCGGCCTCCGCGGTGGGCGCCGTGACGATGCGGCTCCCCCCGTCGCGGACGACGAACGCGGCGTCGGTGGAGCGACCCCGGAACGCGAGGGCAGTGGGCTGGAGCCCCGTGAGCGGTGCGGCCGACGCGACCGGCTCGGTGGTGCGGCCCTGGAGCCTCATGATCTGGTCACCGGCCAGGACGACGGGGTCGTCGGGGGTCGTGGCGACGCCGATCGTCGGGACCTCGTCGGCGGAGAGCACGGACCCGCCGACGTCGACCGTGATCTCGACGCGTCCCCCGAGGGAGGCCTGGAGCTGGGCCAGCAGCAGGGCACGGTCCGCGGACGAGGCCGCGGTGACGGGATCCGTGAGCGGCACGGAGATCGTCCCCTCCGCTGCCGGGACCGAGTCGATGCTCAGCGCGGTGCCCTCGGGAGCGACGGTCGCCACGGAGCCGGCGAGCCACTCCGACGGCCCGCGCAGGGTCTCCCGGACCGCGAGCGCCTGCCAGTTGCGGCTGGGGAACCAGCGCGCGTCGGGCACGAGGTACTCCCGGTCGAGCGTCGGGAAGTAGAGGTTGACCTGCTTGTACGTCTGCGCGAAGTTCGTCTCGGTGATCGTCAGACCGTCGTCGACGGTGCCGATGCGCCACTGGTCGCGGTCGTCGCGCACGAGGCCGTAGGAGATCTCGATGGTCTGCCCGGGGACCTCCTCGGTGTAGACCCCGTGCTCGTCCACGGTGCCGACGAGCTCCGCGGTCGTGCGGACCGTCGTCGTCCCGCCCTCGAGCGTCGACTCGTCCACGACGAGCTCCGGCTCCCCCGCCACGATCGCCACCTGGGCGAGCGGGGACCACTCCTCCTGGACCTCCGGCGTGAGGAACTCCGAGGCGACGTCGAACGAGCTCCGGGCGCCCTGGGCCTGGGCCGCGAGGAAGCCCTGGACGATCTGGGACGGCGACGCGTCGGGGCGCGGGGCGGCGGCGCTGACGAACGGCTGGCCGGGGTCCTCCGGGGTCGCCTGCCCCTCGGTGACCGGTCCGGACGTGGGGATCGAGGCGCACGCGCCGAGCGCGGCGACGAGCGCCGTCGCGAGCCCGGCGGTGAGCGCACGCACGGCCCGACGGCGCAGCGTCCCTGTCGTGCTCATCGCGCCTCCTGCACGTCGTCGGAGGTCAGCCGCTCCGGCTGCGCTCCGGGGTGGGGCTCTGTCCCCCGGCCCGGGTACGGGCCGGGGTCGCGCGGGAGGACGACGGGGATGCCGCCCGTGACGGACGGCAGGTCGGCGGGACCCGCCGTCCCCTCGACGTCCTCGACGACCGGGGTCGTGGCGCTCCACTCGGCGGGGAGCCCTCGGCCGACCGCCGCCTCCGACACGAGCGGCAGCGGTGAGGACTGGAGCCGGATGCCCGCGCGCCGCGGGAGCGTGAGCCGGAAGCTCGCGCCGCGCGCCGGGCGGCCCCAGGCCTCGAGCCAGCCGCCGTGCAGGTGGGCGTCCTCGAGCGAGATCGCGAGGCCGAGGCCGGTGCCGCCGGTCGTGCGGGCGCGGGCAGGGTCCGCGCGCCAGAAGCGGTCGAACACGTGCTGGACCTCGTCCGCGGTCATCCCGACCCCGTGGTCGCGCACCGCGACCGCGACGGCGTGCCCGTCGCCCTCGACGGTGATCTCGACGGGCCGCTCCTCGGCGTGCTCGATCGCGTTCACGACGAGGTTGCGCACGATGCGCTCGACGCGCCGCGGGTCGACGTCCGCCGTCACGGGCTCGTCCCCGAGGTGGACCGACAGCCACACGCCCTTGCGCTCGGCGAGCGGGGCGGCGTGGTCGACCGCGGCGTTGACGACGTCGCGCAGGTCGCGGCGCTCCGCGTCGAGGACCGCGGCCCCCGCGTCGAACCGGCTGATCTCGAGCAGGTCCGCGAGCAGGTCCTCGAACCGGTCGAGCTGCGTCTGGAGCAGCTCGGTCGAGCGCTTCGAGACGGGGTCGAAGTCCTCGCGCGAGGAGTGCAGCACCTCGGACGCCATCCGGATCGTCGTGAGCGGTGTGCGCAGCTCGTGCGAGACGTCGGAGACGAACCGGCGCTGGAGCATCGACAGCTCCTCCATGCGCCCGATCTGGTCCTGGAGGCTTCGCGCCATCTCGTTGAACGAGTGCGCGAGCGAGGCCATCTCGTCGTGCCCCTTGACGGGGAGCCGTTCGTCGAGCCGGCCGTCGGCGAGCCGCTCCGCGACCGTCGCCGCCTGCCGCACGGGCAGCACGGCCTGGCGCGTGACGAGCGCGGTGATGCCGACGAGCAGCGCGAGCAGGACGAGCGCGCCGACGAGCAGGACGGACTGCAGGAAGCGCAGCGTCTCCTGGTCGGCCTCCAGGTCGTACAGGTAGTAGAGCTCGTACGTCCCGGCGACGGGCACCTCGACCGTCGAGCCGACGACGATGCCCGGCACGACCGGCGAGTCCGGGTCCGCCGGGTCGACCGGGATCCCGACGGACTGGAGGTACTGCTCGCCGTCGGCGGTGACCGTGGCCTCGCGCATCTCGGGCGTGACGAGGTCGACGAGCTGCGGGTTCGTCGACAGGTCGAGGAAGCCGACGGTGCTCGACCCTCCCGCCTGCCACAGGAAGACGTCGCGCGACGACCCCGTGCTCTGGAGCATCGAGAAGAGGTCGAACAGCAGCGACTGCGCCTCCGTCGCGTTCGCGGCGGGCGAGGCGTCGAGCGTGCTGCGCGCCTGCTGCGTCGACTGCGCGCTCTCCAGGTCCACCTCGGCCGCGCGCCGCTCGTAGAGCCCGTCGCGCATCGCGTCGGTGAGGTAGGCGCCGAGCGCGCCGACCGTGAGCACGCCCACGACGAGCGCGGACGTCACGACGCGCAGCTGCATCGACGAGCGCCAGCGCCACACGACGCGGCGGACCGTGGCACGCGCGCGTCGACGGACCCGGCGCCAGAGCCCCCGCCAGCGCCCGTCGGTGGAGCCGGCCGTCGCGCTCACGTGCGGGTCGCGCCCGCCTTGTACCCGACGCCGCGGACGGTCAGCACGATCTCCGGGTTCTCGGGGTCGTGCTCGATCTTCGAGCGCAGACGCTGGACGTGGACGTTGACGAGGCGCGTGTCCGCGGCGTGCCGGTAGCCCCACACCTTCTCGAGGAGGACCTCGCGCGTGAAGACCTGCCAGGGCTTGCGCGCGAGCGCGACGAGGAGGTCGAACTCGAGCGGCGTGAGCGCGACCTGCTCGCCCCCGCGGGACACGCGGTGACCCGTCACGTCGATCTCGACGTCGCCGATCGACAGGTGCTCCGGGGCCGGCTCCTCCGTGCGGCGCAGGCGCGCCCGGATGCGCGCGACGAGCTCCTTGGGCTTGAACGGCTTGGAGATGTAGTCGTCGGCGCCGGACTCCAGGCCGAGCACGACGTCGACCGTGTCGCTCTTCGCGGTGAGCATGATGACGGGCACGCCGGACTCGGCGCGGATGAGGCGGCACACCTCGGTGCCGTCCTTGCCCGGGAGCATGAGGTCGAGGAGCACCAGGTCCGGCTGGGTGCTGCGGAACGTCTCGAGCGCGAGGTCACCGTCCGCGCAGAACACGGGTTCGAAGCCCTCGGAGCGCAGGACGATCCCGATCATCTCGGCCAGGGCGGTGTCGTCGTCCACCACGAGCACACGAACCTTCATGCGGACATCTTGCCATCGACGCGCCTCACCTCGGCGCGGCCCGACGCCGCGGCGCGGGTGAACCCGCCGCGCCTCGCGCCGAGGTGGCGGGCCGGTCCCGCATGCGCACGAGGCGAGGTCGGCAGGCGCGTGGCCCCGGCCGTGCCACGCGGGACCACGCCTCTCCTCGGCACGACGCGCAGGGGCGCGTACTAGGGTGGCCTCGCCGCCGTTGCCGATCCTCGCCCGGCGGCCTGGAACGACGCCCGAGCCGACCGCGGGGGACCACGAGCACATGAGCACACCCGACACCTCCGGCACGCCGGACGGTGCCACGCCGGACCCGACGGCGGCACCCGGTCCGACGACGCCCGCGGGCCCGAGCGGTGACGCCGGAGGCTGGGGGGCCCCCGCGTACGGAGCACCCGGCTACGGCGCGTCGGGCGGCGCTGCCCCGGAGCCGCCGTCCCCGCCCCGGTACGGCCAGTACGCCCCCGGGTACGCACCCGGGCAGGTCCCGACGGCGGACCAGCCGCCCGCGCCCGCACCCGGCGGGTGGGGGCAGCCGTCGTACGGGCAGCCGCAGTACGGTCAGTCCGCGCCGCAGGCTCCGGGCGGATACGGCCAGCAGGGCTACGGACAGGGGCAGCACGGGCAGGGTCAGTACGGCCAGGGTCAGTACGGACAGCCGCAGTACGGCGCCCCCGGCTACGGCCCGCCCGCCGGCTTCGCGGGCGCGCCCTACGTGCCGCCCGCCGCGAAGCCGGGCATCGTCCCGCTCCGCCCCCTGTCGCTCGGCGAGATCTTCGACGGTGCGTTCGGCGCGATCCGGCACAACCCCCGGGTCATGCTCGGCATGAGCGCGCTCGTCGTCGTGATCGCGACGATCATCGGGGCGCTCCTCGGATGGGCGTTCTCCGGCTACTTCGCCGACTTCTTCCTCTCCCTGCCCAGCGAGTCCGGGCTCGGCGGGATGGAGAACGACTTCGCGATGCTCTACTCGAGCACGCTCGGGACCGGGCTCACGACGAGCCTCGCCACCCCGATCGTCAGCGGTCTGCTGACGGTGTCCATCGGGCAGTCCGTCATCGGGCGCAAGGCCACGATCGGAGAGGTCTGGTCGCAGGTCGGGCGCCGCGCCTGGTTCCTCATCGGCTTCTCGCTCCTGCTGGGCCTCGCGTGGGCGGTCGCCGTCGCGCTGGTCGTGCTCCTGGTCGCTCTCGGCTTCGCCGCCACGACCGGGCTCGGCGTGGTCCTGCTCGTCGTCGCCCTCCCGGGCCTCCTCGTGCTCGCCGTCTGGGTCGGCACCCGGACCGGGCTCGTCCCCCCGGCGCTCGCGCTCGAGGGCCAGCCGTTCTGGGCGACCGTCCGGCGGTCGTGGCGACTGACGCGCGGCAGCTTCTGGCGCCTCTTCGGCATCTACCTGCTGGCCTACGTCGCGATGTACGTCGTCGTGCAGATCGTCGTCTCGCCGTTCAGCATCGTGAGCACGTTCCTCCTCGCCGCGGGTCAGGCCTTCCTCGCGAACGCCCTGCTGGCACTCGGTGTCGCGGTCTCGACCATCGTCATGACGCTGTTCCTCGGGAGCGTCGTGGCGCTCCTCTACATCGACGTCCGCATGCGTCGCGAGGGCCTGGACGTCGAGCTCGCCACCGCGGCGAACGCGCAGCCGCCCGCATGACGCTGCGGTCGCTCGCGGCCGACGTGCCCGTGCAGCCGGACGCCGACGAGGCGCGCCGGTGGCTCGTCGAGGAGCTCGCGAAGCCCGAGTACCGCACGGAGCCGTCGCTCCTCCAGCGGTTCCTCGACTGGCTGCTCGGGCTCTTCGACGGCGCGCCCACGATCGACCTGGGCGGCCCGCTCACCGCGGTGCTCGTCGTCGTGGTCGTGCTCCTCGTGGCCGGCATCGCCTACTGGGTGGCGGGCCCGGTGCGCCTGTCGCGCCGGGCGACGTCGTCCGCCGTCGTGCACGACGACGACGCGCGGACCGCCGCCGAGATGCGCGCAGCGGCCGATGCCGCGGCGTCCCGGGCCGACTGGGCGACCGCCACGCTCGAGCGCTTCCGTGCCGTCGTCCGCTCGCTCGAGGAACGGGCCGTCCTCGACGCGCGTCCCGGACGCACCGCGTGGGAGGCCGCCGAGGCCGCGGGCGAGCGCGTACCCGACGTCGCCGACGGCCTCGCCCGCGGCGCGCACCTCTTCGACGACGTCGCGTACGGCAAGGCCGCCGTCGGGCCCGAGGCGGACGCGTTCCTGCGGGCGCTCGACGAGCGCACCCTGGCGACACGCCCCGCGCTGCGGGCAGAGCTCGCGCACTCCGCCCCGACCTCGGGGGGTGGCGACGCGTGAGCACCACGGCGTCCCCGCCCCACCCCACCGCGCCCCCGTCCGGTGACGGTCCTCGAACCGTCACGACGGCGCACGTGCCCGTCGTGGGCGACGGCACCACGGCGGGCTCGCGCGCCCGCAGCCGGTGGCGTCGCGCGCGCTGGCCGGTGGCCGTGGTCGTCGCCCTCCTCGCGCTCGCCGGCCTGTCGGCGATCGCACGGCCGACGACGTCGTCCACGCCCCTCGCGCCGGACAACCCCGGGCCCGCCGGCGCCAGGGCCGTCGCGGAGGTCCTGCGCGACCAGGGCGTCGAGGTCACCTACGTGACCACGGTCGCGGACGCGGTCGCGGCGTCCGCTGACGGCGGCACGCTGCTCGTCGCGCAGGGCGACTTCCTGCTCGACGAGCAGGTGGAGGCGCTCGTGCGCACGCCCACCGACCTCGTCCTCGTGGCCCCTCCCGACTTCCTGCTCTCGCCCGCGACGGACGGCGGCGCGGAGCTCGCCTACGACTGGGGCTCGGGCACGTCCGCGCGCTCCCCGCGCTGCGACGACCCGGTCGCGGAGGCCGCCGGCGCCCTGCGCTCGGACGGCGTCGGCTTCCTCGCGCTCGACCGGACGACCGTCCTGTGCTTCCCCTCCCCGGACGACCCGGCCATCGGCGCCTACCTCGTGCACGAGACCGACGAGCGGACCGTGCGCGCCGTGGACACGACGGCCGTGCTGCGCAACGACTCGGTCACCGAGGAGGGGAACGCGGCGCTCGCCCTGTGGATGCTCGGCGAGAACGACCGCCTCGTGTGGCTCGTGCCCGACCCGTTCGACACGTCCCTCGGCGGCGGCGAGGACGAGCAGACCCCCGCCCTGTCGCTGCCGCCCTGGTTCGGCGTCGTCGCGCTCCAGGTCCTCGTCGTCGTGCTCGTCGTCGCGCTGTGGCGGGGCCGGCGGCTCGGGCCGCTCGTCACCGAGGACCTCCCGGTCGTCGTGCGCGCCGCCGAGACGACGCGCGGCCGCGGCCGCCTCTACCGGCGCGCCGGTGCCCGCGGGCACGCCGCCGCCGGGCTCCGCGCGAGCGCCGCGGACCGGCTCGCGGGCCGGCTCGGCCTCCCGCGCTCCGCCGACGCACCTGCCCTCGTCGACGCCGTCGCCCGCGCGACGGGCCGACCGGGCGACCAGGTCGCCCAGCTCCTGTACGGACCACCACCCGCCGACGACGCGGCGCTGCTCGAGCTCGCGCGTCACCTTGACCGGATCGAGAGCGAGGTCTACCACTCGTGACGCACCACCCCGACGGCTCCGTGCCGCAGCCCGACCGCTACGCGCCGCCACCGCACCAGGGGCAGCCGTACACCCAGGACCCGAGCGTCGCCGACCGCGTGAGCGCGGCCGCCGGCGCCCCCGGGCACGAGCAGGGACCGCCCGCCCCCGGTGCCCCGGCGCCGGGCCACGCCGCCGCGCCCCCGGCCGGCCATGGCCAGCCGGGCGTGCCCGCGCCGGCGCCCGTGCACGACGCGCCGCCCGCGCCGTCTCCCGAGCTGCGCCAGGCCCTGGCCGCCGTCCGCACCGAGGTCGGCAAGGCCGTCGTCGGGCAGGACGGGGCCGTGACGAGCCTGCTCATCGCGCTGCTGTGCAAGGGCCACGTGCTGCTGGAGGGCGTGCCCGGCGTCGCCAAGACGCTGCTCGTGCGCACGCTCGCCGCGTCGCTCGACCTCGGCACCAAGCGCGTGCAGTTCACGCCCGACCTCATGCCCGGCGACGTCACCGGCTCGCTGGTGTACGACGCGCGGACCGCCGAGTTCTCGTTCCGCGAGGGCCCCGTCTTCACGAACCTCCTGCTCGCGGACGAGATCAACCGCACGCCCCCCAAGACGCAGGCCTCGCTCCTCGAGGCGATGGAGGAGCGCCAGGTGTCCGTCGACGGGACCCCGCGCCCGCTGCCCGACCCGTTCCTCGTCATCGCGACGCAGAACCCCGTCGAGTACGAGGGCACCTACCCGCTGCCCGAGGCCCAGCTCGACCGTTTCCTGCTCAAGGTCGTGCTGCCCCTGCCCGAGCGCGAGCAGGAGGTCGAGGTGCTCGCGCGCCACGCCGCCGGGTTCAACCCGCGCGACCTCGCGGGCGCGGGCGTGCGCCCCGTGGCCGGACGCGACGTGCTCGACCGGGCGCGCGCCGAGGTCGCGCGCGTCCAGGTCGCGCGCGAGGTCCTCGGCTACGCCGTCGACGTGTGCCGCGCGACGCGCCACTCCCCCTCGCTGTCGCTCGGCGTCTCCCCGCGCGGCGCCACCGCGCTCCTCGCGACCGCGCGTGCGTGGGCGTGGCTGTCCGGCCGCTCCTACGTGACGCCCGACGACGTCAAGGCCCTCGCGCACCCGACGCTGCGCCACCGCGTGCAGCTCCGGCCCGAGGCCGAGCTCGAGGGCGTGACCGCCGAGAGCGTGCTCGACACCGTGCTCGCGTCCGTCCCCGTCCCCCGCTGAGGCGTCGCACGTGGCCCTGACGTGGCGCGCCGTCGTGCTGACGGCGCTCGGGATCGTCCCCGTGCTGCTGTTCCCCGTGCCGGGGACGGTGCTCGTGTGGACGCTGCTGGTCGTCGCGCTGTGCGTGCTCGACGCGTCGCTCGCGGCGTCCCCGCGGCGCGTGGCCGTCGAGCGCCGCGTCCCGGGCTCCGTCCGGCTCACCGACACGACGACGTCGCGCCTCACCCTGACCAACCTCGCACCGCGGCGGCTGCGCGCGCTCGTCCGGGACGCGTGGCCGCCGTCGGCCGGGACCCAGGTCAACCGGCACCCGGTCGACCTGCCACCCGGCGAGGCCGCGCGCGTCACCACCGTCCTCGTGCCGACACGGCGCGGCGAACGCGTCGCCGACCGGGTCACGATCCGCTCGTTCGGCCCGCTGCGCCTCGCCGCGCGCCAGGCCTCGATCACCGTGCCCGGCCGGTTGCGCGTGCTCCCCGAGTTCGCGTCCCGCCGCCACCTCCCGAGCCGGCTCGCGCGCCTGCGCGAGATGGACGGCCGGGCGGCGGTCCAGGTGCGCGGCGAGGGCACCGAGTTCGACTCGCTGCGCGAGTACGTCCTCGGGGACGACGTCCGCTCGATCGACTGGCGCGCGTCCGCCCGCGGTCGGGACATGGTCGTGCGCACGTGGCGTCCGGAGCGCGACCGGCGCGTGCTCGTCGTCGTCGACACGTCGCGCACGTCCGCGACCCGCGTCGGCGACGAGCCGCGCCTCGACGCGAGCATCGAGGCCGCGCTCCTGCTCGCCGCGCTCGCCGGGCGCGCCGGGGACCGCGTCGAGCTCATCGCGTACGACCGCACCGTGCGCTCGCGCGTCGCCGGCGCCGCCGGCCCGCGCCTCATGCCCGCCATGGCGGACGCGCTCGCCCCGCTCGAGCCCGCCCTGCTCGAGACCGACTGGCCGGGGCTCGTCGGCGCGGTCCACGAACGCCTGTCCCAGCGCGCGCTCGTCGTGCTCCTGTCCACCCTCGACGCCGCCGCCGTCGAGACCGGGCTGCTCCCCGTCGTCGGGCAGCTCACGGCCAAGCACCAGGTCGTGCTCGCCGCGGCCGGCGACCCCGAGGTCGTCGCCCTGCGCGACGACCGCACCGGCACCGCCGAGGTGTACGACGCCGCCGCCGCGGCACGCGGGGAGATCGAACGCGCCGCCGTGACGACCGTCCTGCGCCAGCGTGGCGTCGAGGTCGTCGACGCCCTCCCCGACGACCTCGCCCCCCGCCTCGCCGACACCTACCTCGCCCTCAAGGCCGCCGGCCGGCTCTGACGTCCGGGCCGCTGCCCGGTCAGCCGACCGCGAGGTAGAACCTCCGGTCACGAGATAGAGCTCCGCGCGTTCTACCTCGCGACCGGCGGTTCTACCTCGGCGGACGAGGACGCTGTCTCAGGGGCGAGGTAGGGTCGTGCGGGTATTTCCACCGAGCTCAGGAGAACCCCCGTGGCCTGGCAGCCGACCGATCCCCGACAGCGCGCACGGCGCAACCGTCGCGTCGCGATGATCGTCGTGGCGGCGCTCCTCGCGACCTTCCTCATCCCCGCGCTCGCGATCGTGCTGTCCTGACGCGCCGATGGCGGACGGGCGGTTCGGGCCGCGGCTGAGCCACGACGACCTCAACCGTGCGCTGCTCGCGCGCCAGCACCTCGACGCCCCGCGCGCGGCGTCGGTGCTGGACGAGGTGCGGCACCTCGTCGGGCTCCAGTCGCAGGTGCCGTCGTCGCCGTACCCCGCCCTGTGGTCGCGGCTCGCGGCGTTCGCGCCCGACGACCTGGGCTCGCTGCTCACCAGCCGTGACGTCGTGCGCGTGGGCGCGCTGCGCGGCACGGTGCACCTGGTCGCCGCGGACGACGCGCTGGCGCTCACCGCACTGGTGCGGCCGACGCTCGCCGCGTACCTGCGGGCGAAGAACCAGCACGGCGCGGCCCTCGCGGACGTGGACCTCGACGACCTCGAGGAGGTCGCGCGCGACCTGCTCGACGAGCCGCTGACCTCGGTCGAGCTCGGCAGGCGGCTCGCGGAGCGATGGCCCGACGTCGACCCCAAGCACCTCGCGTACGGGGCGCGCTGCCTGCTGCCGCTGGTCCAGGTGCCGCCGCGCGGGCTCTGGGGAGCGAGCGGGCCGGGCACCACGACCACGTGGACGACGGTGCAGGCCTGGCTGGGCCGGTCCGACCCGATCCTCGACGCGGTCGCGCACGACACGGACCCCGACGCCGTCCTCGCGACCCGCGTCAGGCTCGTGCGGCGCTACCTGGCGGCGTTCGGCCCGGCCTCCGTGGTCGACGCGCAGCGCTGGGCGGGGCTGACGCGGCTCAAGGCCGCGTTCGACGTGCTGCGTCCCGAGCTCGTGACGTTCACCGGCCCGGACGGCGAGGAGCTCTTCGACCTCCCCGACGCGCCTCGCCCGCCGGGCGACGCGCCCGTGCCGACGGTCCTCGCGGGCGACTTCGACAACCTCGTCCTCGCGCACGACGACCGGACGCGGGTGCTCGGCGACGTCCCGGTCAAGAGCGTCGTGAGCATCAACGGCCAGGTCGCGGCGACCGTGCTCGTCGACGGACGCGTGGCCGGGGCGTGGACGGCGCGCCCGACGGCCACGGCCAGCCCGCCCACCCCCGCCCGGCCGACGACCGAGGCGACGTCGCCCGACGCGCCTGCGGACGACGTCGTGCACGTCGAGGTGCGCCCGCTGCGCGGCCCCGCGGGTGACGTGACCCGGGACGGCACGGCTGCCGACGGAGCGGGCGACGCCGACGGCCGCCGCTCCCCCGCGGACCGGCTCCGCGAGCCCGGCGTGCGCGACGCGGTCGTCGCGCGAGCCGAGGACTGGGTCCGGTGCGCGTGGCCGGGCGCGCGGGCGCGCGTCGTCATGCACGACTGAGCGGGCCCCACGAGCCGGGAGCCGGGAGCCGGGAGCCGGGAGCCGGGAAGAAGCGTCAGGCTCAGGCCGCGACCGGGACGACGTCGCCCGCGTGGTCCGCGATGAGGTCGCCGGTCTCGCCGGCGGCCACGGCACGACGACCGAGCACGATCGTGTAGACCCAGAACCCGGCGAGCGCGATGGCGCCGATGACGATCTTGAGCCACCACGGCATGGCCGAGCCCGTGACGAAGCCCTCGATGACGCCGGAGATCGCGAGCGCGATGACGAGCCCGATCGCGACCGTGACGAGCGCGCGGCCCTCCTGGGCGAGGGCGCGCGAGCGCGGGAGCGGACCCGGGTCGACCCAGGCCCAGAAGATCCGCAGGCCTGCGGCACCGGCGACGAACACGGACATGAGCTCGAGCAGGCCGTGCGGCGCGATGAGCTGGAGGAAGAGCCCGAGCTCCCCGTGCGCGGCCATCATGCCACCGGTCGACCCGATGGCCACGGCGTTGGAGAACAGCACGTACGCGGGGAAGATCCCCGTGATGCCCAGCCCGATGCACTGTGCCGCGATCCAGGCGTTGTTGGTCCAGACGACGGTCGCGAAGTCGAGCCCGGGGTCGTAGTACGAGGCGAACGCCTCGTTCACGTAGTTCTCCTGGACGCTCGGCGGGCCCATCGACGCGAGGCCCTCGGGCGTCGTCGCGACCCAGGTCCCGGCGACGAGCGCGACCACGAGGCACGCGACCGTCACACCGACCGACCACCACCGGATCCGGTACAGGGCGGCAGGGAGGGACACCGTGAGGAACCGCACCACGTCGCGCCACGCGGGCTCGTGCGCCCCCGCGATGCGCGTCCGGGCCTTGCCGAGGAGCACGGACAGGCGCGAGATGAGCACGGGGTCCGGCGCGACGGACCGGACGGTCGACAGGTGCGTCGCGACGGCCTGGTACAACCGGACCAGCTCGTCCGCCTCGGCACCGTCGAGCGTGCGCCGCGAGGTGAGGGTCTCCAGGCGGTCCCACTGCGCGCGGTGCACGTCGGTGAAGGCGTCGAGGTCCACGACCGATACCCTGCCACACAGGGCGTGCCGCCGGTGCGCCGACCGGCGCGCGGGCACGGACCCGTGACGGAACGAGGGCGAGGAGCAGCGTGCGGGACGGCATCCTGATCGGCGAGGGCGTGGTCCTCGACGCGCGACCGGCGTCGTTCGTCACGCGTGGCCTCGCGCTCTTCCTCGACATGCTGACGCTCTTCGTCGCACTGTTCGCGCTGCTCTTCGCGACGTCGGGCTCGCTCGAGCTGGTCGACCCGGACTTCGCCCCGGCCATCGGGATCGCGCTCGCCGTCCTCGTCATGGTCGTGATCCCCACGACCGTCGAGACGCTCTCGCGCGGCCGCTCGCTCGGCAAGCTGGCGCTGGGCATCCGGGTCGTGCGCGACGACGGCGGTCCGGTCCGCTTCCGGCACGCCTTCCTGCGCGCCCTGGTCGGCATCGGCGAGATCTGGCTGACGCTCGGCTCCGTCGCGCTCGTCGCGTCGCTGACGAACGACAAGGGCAAGCGCCTCGGCGACATGGCGGCGGGGACCTACGCGATCCGGGTGCGGGGCGGGCGGCCGACGCTCGCGCCGCTCGTCATGCCCCCGTACCTCGCCGCATGGGCGTCCCACGCCGACATGCGCCGCCTGCCCGACGGCCTCGCGCTCGCGGCGCGACAGTTCCTGGCCCGCGCGGGCAAGCTGCACCCGGCGTCGCGTGCCCGGCTGGGGCAGGAGCTCGCGGGGCAGGTCGAGCGGTACGTCGCGCCCGGCCCGCCGCCCGGCACGCACCCGGAGACGTTCCTCCTGGCGGTGCTCGCCGAGCGGCGCGACCGGGACTGGGCGACGGCGCAGCGCGCGCAGGCGCTCGCCGGGGAGCAGGCGGAGCTGCTGCACCGGCTCCCCTACTCGATCCCTGACCCCACGCGCTGACGCCGTGCCGCGCGCCGCACGGGACGCGCGTCCTCGAACCGGCCGACGACGCGGGAGATGCCCAGGAGCACGAGCGCGAAGGCGCCGAACCAGACCGGGCGGCTCGCCCACCAGTCGGCGCTGCCCGGTGCCGGGAGCTGCTGACCGAGCACCACGAGCACCGTCCCGACGACGACGATCATCGCCGTGAGGTGCCACAGGTAGACGGTCATCGACCGTCGGGCGAGGCTCGCGACGACCGCCCGGCCGCGCCCGTCCGCCCAGCGCACGAGCGGCCCTCGGGCGGCGAGCGCGAGCGCGACGAGCGCGACCGCGTGCAGGACGACCGGCGCCGTCGGCGGGCCGAGGTTCGACATCGCGTCTCCCGGCATGCCGATGAGCGAGACCGGGTACGGCCCGACGACGACGAGCAGGGCCGCGAGCGCCGCCGCCGCGAGCCCGACCCCGACGAGCACGAGCGGCCGCGGGAGGACGGCGACGGGCACCATGCGCCCCCTTCGCACGACCCGGGTCCCCGAGCGCGCGTCGGCGTACAGGAGCCCGATCGCGTAGGGGACGGCCCAGACGAGCACGACGTCGACGAGCGCGAGTCGCTCCAGCCCGGCGCCGAACCGCAGCGCCTCGACGGCGAGCGGCGCGGCGGCGAGCGCCCCCACGGTCCACCAGCCCGCGGCGTGCAGCGCGCGGCGCAGGAGCGGCGTGAGCACGACGAGGCCGAGGTACACCGCGAGGAACCACAGGAGCTGCGGCGCGAGCGTCGCGAGCGAGCGCACGGCGTCCCCGGGCAGTCCCGCGGCGAGCAGCACCCCGATCGCGACGACCCACGCCCCGACGAACACCCCGACGGGCCGCAGCAGCCGGGGCACGCGCCGCCCGGCGAGCCGTGCACCGGCCGCGAGGTCGCCGAGGACGCTCGGGCGGGCCACCACCCGACCGGCACCCGCCGGCCCGGACGAGCGACCGCCGTCGGGCCCGCGCCGCAGCCCGTACGCGGCCGAGGCGCCGGCGGCGAAGAACAGGAGCGCGAGCACCTGGAGCACCCAGGTGACGGTCCAGCCGGCGCCGTGCGCGAGGGCGTTGCCGATGCGCAGGTGCTCGCCGTCCCACGTCGCGTCCGCCATGAGCCAGTGCACCGTGAGGACGCTGAGCGTCGCGAGGGCCCGCACGGCGTCGACGAACACGTCGCGCCGCGGTCGGCGGGGGCCGTCCGGCGCGGTGAGGCGGACCGGTGCGGTGCCAGGCGCCCGCGCGGTGCCCGACGACGGTCGGTCCCGGTGGGGCTGCGCCCCGCCCGGGGGCGACGGTCGGGCGGGTGCGGGTCGCGCGCGGGACGGCGCGCGGGTCGGGGACGGCGGCGGCGACAGGACGGCCACGGGATGCTCCAAGGTCGGCGTGCCCGGGAGGATCCCCGGTGCTCACCAGTCTCGAAACATCCTGTTCGTCCCGGTACGGGACGGTCCCCCGAGCCTCTCGCGGCGGACCACCCGGTCCGACGGGGGTTGTCCCCCGCCCCGCTCAGACCTTGAGGTAGCGCAGCACGGCGAGCACGCGGCGGTGGTCGCCCGCGTCCTGGGGCAGGCCGAGTTTGCCGAAGATCGACGTGACGTTCTTCTCGACCGCGCCGTAGGAGAGGAACAGCGCCTCCGCGATCGCGGAGTTCGAGCGCCCCTGCGCCATGAGCTCCAGGACCTCGGTCTCGCGCGGCGTGAGGCGTGCCAGCCCGTCGTCGGACCGCGAGGCGCCCATGAGCTGGCTCACGACCTCGGGGTCGAGCACGGTCTGCCCGGCCGCGATGCGCGTGAGCGCGTCGACGAACTCGCCGACGTCGGCGACGCGGTCCTTGAGCAGGTACCCGACGCCGCGCGCGCCCCCGGTGAGCAGCTCGCTCGCGAACCGCGTCTCGACGTACTGCGAGAACAGGAGCACGCCCAGGTCGGGGTACTCGGCGCGCAGCGCGAGGGCGGCGCGCAGGCCCTCGTCGGTGAACGTCGGGGGCATGCGGATGTCGACGACCGCGACGTCGGGCAGCGCGTCCTCGGCCGCGAGGCGGGCGACCCGCGCGACGAGCTCGTCGCCGTCAGCGACCGCCGCCACGACCTCGTGGCCACGGCGCGTGACGAGCGCGACGAGCCCGTCGCGCAGGATGGCGGAGTCCTCGGCGATGGCGAGCCGCATGGTGTCCTTCCGGTCGGGCGGGCCGTGCGACGGCCCCGGCGGGCGGGATGCCCCGGGGACATCGTGCCCGACGCCGTCCGCACGGACCGACAGGACACGGTCGTCCGTGCGCACGTCAGACCCGCACGGGGAGGAGGACCGTGACGACCGTCGGTCCGCCGACCGGGCTCGTGAGCTCGAACGTGCCGTCCACGGAGCGCACGCGCTCCGCGAGGCCCGCGAGGCCGGACCGCTGGCCGTCGGACCCGGGCTGCACGACGCGCGCGCCACCCTGACCGTCGTCGCGCACCCGCAGGCGCAGCCGCGCGCCGCGACCGCCCCCCTGCCGCTCGACGAGCACGTACACGCCCGTCGCCCGTGCGTGCTTGACCGCGTTCGTCACGAGCTCGGCGACGCAGAAGTACGCGATCGACTCCACGGCCGGCGCGAGCCGACCGGACGCCTCGACGGCGGGGTCGACGTCGACCGTGACCGGGAGCGGCGAGCGCGCCGCGAGCGTCTCCAGGGCGACGGCGAGCCCGTTGTCGAGCGCCGGCGGGTGGATGCCGCGCGCGAGCTCGCGGAGCTCGACGAGCGCCTCCTTGGTCGACGAGTGCGCGAGGTCCACGAGCTCGAGCGCCTCGTCCGGGTCGCCGCCCGCGGCGAGCTGCTCCTTGGCCTCCCCGAGCTGCATCGCGACGGCGACCAGGCGGGCCTGCGTCCCGTCGTGCAGGTCGCGCTCGATGCGCCGCAGCTTCGCGTCGGCGTCCTCGACGGTGCGGCCGCGCGACTCCTCGAGGTCGGCGACGCGCAGGCTCGAGAGGGTCGGGCCGAGCAGCGCGACGGTGAGCGCGCGGAAGAGCTGCGCGAATCCCCGCGTGATCTGCGCCCAGAGCCAGAGGAAGAGCAGGCCGACGACCACGAGGCCGAGCTGCCGCACCGGGGTGTCGACGAACCAGTCCGCGCCGAACGACGCACCGCGGTGCCACGACCCGTCGCTCGCCTGCTGGAGCGGGAGCCAGCGCGACCAGATCCAGTGCGTCGTCCCGCCGAGCCCGACGGCGAGGAAAACGGTGCTCACCACGAAGGACACGATCGCGAGGGGGAACGTGACGAGGAGGAAGAGCACGGCCCGCCAGCCGGTCCCGTCGCCGATGCCGCTCCACAGCGTGCTCCAGAACCCGCGGCGCCGGACGTACGGCGCGGGGGCGGCGACGTCGATGCCGAGCGCCGAGCGCGCCAGGGAGCGGTACATCGAGCCCCAACCGCGCCCGCCGACCACGACCCAGCCGGCGACGACGAGGCCGATGACCGGAACCAGCATCGCCACGAGGAAGACCACCGCGAACAGCCCGTAGGTGAAGGCGAACGGGGCGAGCAGGAGCACGAGCCACAGGTACCCGTAAGCGCGCCACGTCTGGCGGTGGAACGGCGCGCTCGCGAACGCGACCCGCTCACGGTGGTCGACGTACCGCGGGTCGGGCTGCGTGCCGGCGAACGTCGTCGCGTCCGTCACCGTCGCGGACGTCGCGGCGGCACCCGTCGCGGACGCGTCCGGAGTCGGCAGGAGGCCATGCGCGGGTCCCGCGGTCGGGGTGCCCGACGTCGGGTCGCCCGCGGGCACGACGCTCGGCTGGTCAGGGGTCACGGCAGTCATGCTGCCAGTCTGGGCGAGCCGCGGTCACGACGACAGGGTGGCCGCCGCCGCGCCGGGGTGGGGACAACCCCCGTGTCCCTGCGCGACGCGGGTCAGTGCAGGAGGTACTTGACGGCGATGACCACGCCCGCGAACGCGGCGGCGAGCAGGGTCTCCCCGACGAGGCGGCGGCCCCGGGCGCCCGCCCGGTAGGCGGCGAGGAAGCCGACGACGCCGAGGAGGAGCACGGTGAACCACACCGCGACCAGCGCCGCGTTCTCCACGTCGAGCCCGAACGCGGAGGCGAGCAGGTAGACCAGCATCCCGGGGACCGCACCGAGCAGCACCCCGACGTTGAGCCGGAGAGCCGTGAGGGTGCGGTCCCACAGGGAGTGCCCGCTGTCGTGGAAGCGCCCGCTGACCGCGTCCACGTAGCAGTGCGCGAGCCAGTACCCGACGGCGACGAGGCCCGTCGCGACGACCACCCGGTCGCCCGTCGGGGCGTGCACGCTCGACACCGCCATGACGAACCCTGCGACGATCGCGCCGTAGAGCAGGTCGTGGGGGGGCTCGCGCTCCCACCGGTCGCCGACCCGGTGCCACAGCGGCCGGACGCCCGGGGGCGGCCCCTCCGGCTCGCCGTCGACCGGCGGACCGGCCTGTCCCGCCGTGCCCCCGCCCGTCGAGGGCGAGGGCACGGCGGAGCGACGCTCGTCGGGCGACAGGTCCATGCGGCCTCCTCGTGGCGCGGGTGGTCGCCCGCGCTCAGTAGCGGTAGTGCTCGGGCTTGTACGGCCCCTCGACGGGGACGCCGAGGTAGTCGGCCTGGGACGGCGAGAGCTCGGTGAGCCGCACGCCGAGCGCGTCGAGGTGCAGGCGGGCCACCTTCTCGTCCAGCACCTTGGGCAGGCGGTAGACCTGGCGCGCGTACGACCGCTCGCGACCCTCGCGCTCGGCCCGCGTCGCGTCCTGGAACAGCTCGATCTGACCGATCACCTGGTTGGAGAACGAGTTGCTCATGACGAACGACGGGTGGCCGGTCGCGTTGCCGAGGTTGAGCAGGCGCCCCTCGGACAGCACGACGATCGAGCGCCCCGTCGGCTGACCGTCCGGCCCGGGCTCGGCGAACGTCCACTCGTGCACCTGCGCCTTGATCTCGGTGCGGGAGACGCCCGACACCTCGGCGAGACCCGCCATGTCGATCTCGTTGTCGAAGTGACCGATGTTGCCGACGACGGCCTTGTCCTTCATCGCGACGAGGTGCTCGGCGCGGATCACGTCCTTGTTGCCCGTGGTCGTGATGAAGAAGTCGGCCTCGCCGAGCACGTCCTCGATCCGGGCGACCTGGTAGCCGTCCATCGCGGCCTGGAGCGCGCAGATCGGGTCGACCTCGGACACGATGACGCGCGCGCCCTGCCCGCGGAACGCCTCGGCCGCGCCCTTGCCGACGTCGCCGTACCCCGCGACGAACGCGACCTTGCCGCCCATGAGGACGTCGGTCGCGCGGTTGATGCCGTCGGGCAGCGAGTGGCGGATGCCGTACTTGTTGTCGAACTTCGACTTGGTGACCGAGTCGTTGACGTTGATCGCCGGGAAGAGCAGCTCGCCGGCCTCGGCGAGCTGGTAGAGGCGGTGGACGCCCGTCGTCGTCTCCTCGGTGACACCCTGGAGCGCCTGGGCGATCGTCGTCCAGCGCAGGGGGTCCGCCTCGAGCGCGCGGCGCAGCACGGCGCGCACGACGTTCATCTCGTGCGTGTGGTCCGGCTCGCCCGGCAGCGTGTCCGGCGGGACGACGCCCGCGCGCTCGTACTGGAGGCCGAGGTGGACGAGCATCGTCGCGTCGCCGCCGTCGTCGAGGATGAGGTTCGGCGACTCGTCCCCGGGCCACACGAGGATCTGCTCCGTGCAGTCCCAGTACTCCTCGAGGCTCTCGCCCTTCCACGCGAAGACGGGCACGCCCTGCGGGTCCTCGGGCGTCCCGTGCGGCCCGACGACGACGGCGGCCGCGGCCTCGTCCTGCGTGGAGAAGATGTTGCAGCTCGCCCAGCGCACCTGCGCCCCGAGCGCGACGAGCGTCTCGATGAGGACGGCGGTCTGCACGGTCATGTGGAGCGACCCGGCGATCCGTGCCCCGGCGAGCGGCTGCGACTCCCCGTACTCGGCGCGCAGCGCCATGAGTCCCGGCATCTCGTGCTCGGCAAGGCGGAGCTGGTGACGGCCCGCCTCGGCGAGGGACAGGTCGCGGACCTTGTGGCGGCCGGGGACCTCGTCGAAGCCGGGGGTGGCCCCCGGGGTGCCGGTCGTCGGGGCTGGCGCTGTGGTGGACATGGTTCTCCTGTGCGTTCTCGGTGCCGGAAGGGCCGGTGGTACCGGCCGGTCCGGTGGTCGGCCGGTGGCTGCGCTGGGGGCTCCCGTCCGCGCCGGACGGGACCGCGGCCCGCCCGGTCCCAGCCTACCGACGACGGTGCCGACCGGCCCCGGCGACGGGGACACCCGGCGCGGGTCACACCGTTCGTCCGGCGCGCGCGCCCGGGCGCGCGCGTAACACGAATGCTTGACCATCTCAAGATCACAAAGGGATAACGATCCGTGATCGTCCGTCCTCCGCGCGGTTCCAACGATGTTCGGTCAAGAAACGTCCTGGATTGGTCCCCAGCGGCAGCCTCCTGGGTAGAAGTTGAACCTCGAATCAGGCAGGGTGCTGGAGTACCGATTGACGTCGGACCAGCATGTGGCCCGCTGCGCGCCGAGCGCGGAGGTCGCCCCCGGGCGCCCGACCGCGACGCGATCAGGGGCCACGTGCCGCGCTCCCGAGACGCCGCCGCCGGACCCCCCTCTGGCGCCGTCCTCGCGCGGGGCGTGCCGGTCCCCCGCACGGAAGGTGGCGAGACCCGCCCGCATGACTGCCCCCAGCATCACCCCGCCAGACAGCACCACCGCAGTACCCGAGCAGACCGAGCCGAGCACGACAGCGGCCGACGTCGCCGTCTCCGTCCGCGACGTCTACAAGGTCTTCGGGCGCCGGCCCGTCGAGGCCATCAGGCGCCTCGAGCAGGGCGCGTCCCGCGACGACGTCAAGTCGCTCGGGACCGCCGCGGTCATCGACGCGTCCTTCGAGGTCCGCCGCGGCGAGATCTTCGTCGTCATGGGCCTCTCCGGCTCCGGCAAGTCCACGCTCATCCGGATGCTCAACGGCCTGTGGAAGCCGACGTCCGGCCACGTGGTGGTCGGCGGGACCGACCTCGCGGCCACCGACGCCAAGCAGCTGCGCGCCCTGCGCCGCAGCAGCGTGAGCATGGTCTTCCAGCACTTCGCGCTGCTCCCCCACCGCACCGTGCTCGACAACGCCGCCTACCCGCTCGAGATCCAGGGCGTCGGCAAGGCCGAGCGCCGCGAGAAGGCCCGCACCGCCCTCGACCTCGTCGGGCTCGGCGGCTGGGAGGACTCGCTCCCGTCGCAGCTCTCGGGCGGCATGCGCCAGCGCGTCGGCCTCGCCCGCGCGCTCGCCGCCGACACCGACGTCCTGCTCATGGACGAGGCGTTCAGCGCGCTCGACCCGCTCATCCGGCGCGAGATGCAGGAGCAGCTCCTCGACCTCCAGCAGCGCCTCGGCAAGACGATCGTGTTCATCACGCACGACCTCAACGAGGCCATGCACCTCGGCGACCGGATCGCCGTCATGCGCGACGGGCGGATCGTCCAGATCGGCACGGCCGAGCAGATCCTCTCCGACCCGGCCAACGACTACGTCGCCCAGTTCGTCGCCGACGTCGACCGCACGCGCGTCCTCACCGCGTCGTCCGTCATGGTGCGCCCCGCGGTCGTCGTCCCCGTGAGCGGCGGGCCGCGCCAGGCGAGCCGCGCCATGCGCGAGGCGCAGGTCTCGGCCGCGTACGTCGTCGACCGCCAGCGCGTGCTGCACGGCGTCGTGCGCGACGACGACGCCGTCGCCGCGCTCAAGGCCGGCAAGGAGTCCATCGGGGACCTCGTGCACGACGGCGTCGCGCCCGTCTCCCCGGACACGCCGCTCGCGGAGATCTTCGCCCCCGCGGCCGAGTCCTCGCTCCCCGTGCCCGTGACCGACGCCGAGGGCCGCCTCGTCGGCGTCGTCCCGCGCGTCACGCTGCTCGAGGCCATGGTCCCGCCGGACCAGCCGCGCACCGGCGAGATCGACCTCGGCGCGCCGGCCGGGCAGGACGGGACCGTGGCGGACGCCGCCGTGAACTCCGACCTGACGACCGAGGGAGGTGCCGCGTGAACGACACCCTCGTCCCCCGCATCCCGCTCGGCGAGTGGGTCGACACGTTCGTCGACTGGATGACGACGACGTTCCGGCCGCTCTTCCGCTTCGTCAAGGACGTGCTCGTCGGCATCTACGACGGGCTGGACACCATCCTGTCGAGCCCGCCGTTCTGGGTCGTCGCGCTCGCGCTCGCCCTGCTCGCGCTCCTCGCCAAGGGCTGGAAGCTCGCGCTCGGGTCGCTCGTCGGGTTCGTCGTCATCGCCGGCGTCGACCAGTGGGACAACGCGATGGACACCCTCGCGCTCGTCCTGCTCTCCGCGGTCCTGGCGCTCGTCGTCGCGATCCCGCTCGGCATCTGGGCGGCGCGGAACGACCGCGTCTCCACGGTCGTGCGCCCGGTCCTCGACTTCATGCAGACCATGCCGGCGTTCGTCTACCTCATCCCGACCGTCGTCATCTTCCTCACCGGCCCCGTCCCGGGCATCATCGCGACGATCATCTTCGCCATGGCGCCCGGCGTCCGGTTCACCGAGCTCGGCATCCGGCAGGTGGACAAGGAGGTCGTCGAGGCGGGCCAGGCGTTCGGCTCGACCCCGGGGCGCATCCTGCGCCAGATCCAGCTCCCGCTCGCGCTCCCGACCATCATGGCCGGCGTCAACCAGGTCATCATGCTGTCGCTCTCCATGGTCGTCATCGCGGGCATGGTCGGCGCCGGCGGCCTCGGCAACGACGTCGTCGCCGCGCTCCAGCGCGTCAACGTCGCGCTCGGCTTCGAGGCCGGTCTGGCCGTCGTCATCCTCGCGATGTTCCTCGACCGCGTGACCTCGGCCCTCGGCGACCGCGCGCCCGTCTCGCGCGCCCTCGCCGCCGCGCGCGTCTGAGCGCGTCCCGCACCGTGCCCGGCCGCAGCGCCGGGAAGCCGCCCGCCGCGCCCCCGCCGTCGGGCACACCGACCGGGTCCGCCCGGACCCAGGGAAGGACAGCATGACCCCCGCACGTACCCGCACCACCCGCCGCACCGTCCGCCGCACCGCCGCCGTCGCAGCGACCGCCGTCCTCGGCCTCGCCCTCACCGCCTGCGCCTCCGACTCCGGTTCCGGCGGCTCGGACGGCGGCTCCACCGGGGAGGACGAGACGTCGGTCTCCATCGGCATCCCCTCCGGCTGGGACGAGGGCATCGCCGTCTCCCACCTGTGGACGGCGATCCTCGAGGAGGAGGGCTACGACGTCTCCTCCCAGACCGCCGACGTGGGCGTCATCTACACCGGCCTCGCCGGCGGCGACTTCGACGTCACGCTCGACGTCTGGCTGCCCTACACGCACGCCTCGTACGAGAAGGAGTACGGCGACGAGGTCACCGACCTCGGCTACTGGTACGACGACGCCAAGCTCACCATCGCAGTGAACGAGGACTCGCCCGCGCAGTCGCTCGAGGACCTCGCCGGCATGGCCGACGAGTACGGCAACAAGCTCGTCGGGATCGAGGCCGGCGCCGGGCTCACCGAGATCACCCAGGACCAGGTCGTCCCGACCTACGGGCTCGAGGGCATGGACTACTCCATCTCCTCGACCCCCGCGATGCTCGCCGAGCTCAAGGGCGCGACCGACGCCGGCGAGAACATCGCCGTCACCCTGTGGCGCCCGCACTGGGCCTACGACGAGTTCCCCGTCCGCGACCTCGAGGACCCCGAGGGCGCGCTCGGCGAGGCCGAGAAGATCCACATGTGGGGCTCGTCCGACTTCGAGGAGCGCTACCCGACGCTGACCAAGCTTCTCGGCGCCTTCACGCTGGACGACGAGCAGCTCTTCTCGCTCGAGAACATGATGTTCAACTCCGACGAGTACGCCGACGAGGCGGAGGCCGTCCAGGCCTGGCTCGAGGCGAACCCGACGTTCGTCGACGACCTCAAGGAGTCCGCGGGCGTCTGACGCCCGGAACAGAGCACGAGCGCGGCGGCCGCCTCCCGTACGGGGGGCGGCCGCCGCCTCTCTATCATCGTGCGGTGACCTCTCCCCAGACCGAGCTCCGCACGCACCCTCCGCGGCACGCCGCGCCCCGTGCGTCCGGCGGCACGCCCGCAGCGCCCCGGACGGACGTCCAGGCGCTCCGCGCGATCGCGGTCGGGGCCGTCGTCCTCAACCACCTGTGGCCGAGCCGGCTCCCGGGCGGCTACGTCGGCGTGGACGTCTTCTTCGTCATCTCCGGCTTCCTCATCACGTCGCACCTGCTCAAGGAGCTGCTGTCGACAGGGCGCGTCCGGCTCGCGACCTTCTACGCGCGCCGCGTCCGCCGCCTCCTCCCGGCGGCGCTCCTCGTCCTGGCGGTCTCCGCCGTCGCCGTCTGGGCCTTCCTGCCGTACACGGCGTGGTCACGCAGCGCGCAGGAGATCGCAGCGTCCGCGTTCTACGTCGAGAACTGGGCGCTCGCCGCGCGCTCCGTGAACTACTCCGCGCTCAACGACGACGCCACGGTGGCCCAGCACTACTGGTCGTTGTCGGTCGAGGAGCAGTTCTACCTGCTGTGGCCGCTCCTGCTGCTCGGCCTCTACCTCCTCGCCGTCCGAGGGGCGCGGGGGGCCTCCCGGCCGCGGCGCGTCGTCGCGACGGGGGTCCTCGTCGTCGGCGCGCTCTCGCTCGTGCTGAGCATCGTCATGACGGTGCGCTCCCCGAGCGAGGCGTACTTCGTCACCCCGGTCCGGTTCTGGGAGTTCGCGCTCGGTGGCCTCCTCGCGCTCGGTGCGACCCGGGTGCGGCTGAACGGCGCGGCGGCGAACGTGCTCGCCCTGGCCGGATTCGCGACGATCGCCGCCACCGCGCTCGTCTACGACCACGCCACGCCGTTCCCCGGCTGGCTCGCCGCGGTCCCCGCGCTCGGCACGGCCGCCGTGATCCTGGCGGGCACCGAGCGGCGTCCGCTGCTCCACGACCGGGTCACGGCGCTGCGCCCGGTCCAGGTCCTCGGCGACGTCTCCTACTCCGTCTACCTGTGGCACTGGCCCCTGATCGTCGTGGCTCCGTTCGCGCTGAGCCGGTCGCTCACGACCGTGGACAAGCTGGGCATCGCCGTCGCGTCCGTCGCGCTCGCGTGGGTCACCAAGGTCCTGGTCGAGGACAAGGGGCGGTCATGGCGCTGGGCGTCGGTCCGGCCGCGCCGGTCGTTCGTCCTCATGCTGGCGGGCATGGCGATCGTCGGCGCGCTCGCCCTGGGGCTGCACGCCGCCGCGGGACACTCCGCGGCCGAGGCGGAGCGCGCCGCGCAGGAGGCGGCGGCCGCCGACGCCGCGTGCCACGGGCCGGCCGCGCTCGCCCCCGGCGCGCCGTGCGACGACCCGTTCGGCCCTGCCGTCAACCCCGTCCTGGGCGAGGACAGCAAGTACTACGTCCTCGACCACCCGGACGCGTGCGGGCAGGCCGGGTCCTGGCTGGAGATCGACGGCACCAAGACGACCGTGCGGTGCGACTTCGGCGGCGGGCCCGACGCACCCCGGGTGTGGGTCATGGGCGACTCCCACGCGCAGCAGTGGCAGGCGCCGCTCCTGGAGATCGCCGACGAGCAGGGCTGGCAGGTGACGCTCAGCTTCTTGGGCGCGTGCCCGCCGGCCGACGTCGAGTACGTCGGGTACCGGGGGAACCCTGCGACCGGGGAGAAGCTCGCGCAGTGCGACGAGTGGCGCGACGCCGTGCACGACGAGATCTCGACCGAGAAGCCGGACATGGTGTTCACGTCGAGCTTCGCCCGCGCGGAGCAGGTCGACGACGGCACGGGCCGGAGCGCGACCGAGCAGTACGTCGCCGGGTTCCGCTCGTTCTGGCAGCCATGGCTCGAGGCGGGGACCGACGTGTACGTGCTCGGCGACCCGCCGATGAACGGCATGGTCCGCGACAAGGACTGCGCGATCCTCAATCCGGAGTCACCGATCGAGTGCGCGGTCGACCGGGGCGTCGCCCAGCCCGCGGACCCCATGCTCGAGGCCGCGAGCCGACCGGCGGACGGTCCAGGCAGCCTCGTCCCGGTCGACCTCACGGACCGCTTCTGCGACGCCGAGCGCTGCTACGCGGTGGTCGGCGGGCTGCCGGTGTACGCCGACCGCGACCACCTCAACAAGCAGTACGCGCTCGGGCTCGAGGACGAGATCGCCGGCATCGTCGCACGCCAGGGCTGACGAGAGGACCGCCGGTCGTCCCGGAGGGGGCCGCCGCGCGGCCGACGGTGCGGTCCGGTCATCCGTTCTTCGACGCGCGGTAGCCGGCCGCGCGCGCGGCGGCCGCCGTCGTGAAGCACTCCTCCGGCTTGGTCGCCGCGTAGTAGCGGCCACCCGGGACGTGGTAGATCATGCTGTTCCGGTTGCCCTTGATCGGCGCCCAGGAGGGGCAGTTCCAGGTGCTCACCGGCGTCGTGCGCGACGGTCGCGGCGGGGCCTTCACCGCGGCGGTGGCGGCGCTCGTGCGGGACGCGGTGACCCAGGCCGCCCTCTTGCCCGTCACGGTCACGGTGATCTTCTTGCCCTGGTCCGCGGCGACGAGCTTGTAGGTCGACCGGGTCGCGCCGGGGATGGCGACCCCGTTGCGCTTCCACTGGTAGCCGAAGGTCGCTGCGGGCGACCAGGCACCCGGCCGCACGGTGAGGGTCTTGGTGACCTGCGCCGTGCCGGCGATCACGGGGACGACCGTGCGCACGAACGCCCGGACGACCCCAGCCGTCGCGGCGCTGGTCGCGCTCCGCGCCGTGTACCCCGTCGCACGACCGGTGACCGTCACCGTGATCCGCTTCCCGTGGTCGGCGACGGCGAGCGTGTACGAGGTCTTCGTCGCCCCCTTGATGGCGACCCCGTTGCGCTTCCACTGGTAGGAGAGCGTGGGCTTCGGCGTCCACGTGCCCGCGGTGACCTTGAGCACGGACCCGACCCTCGCGGTCCCGGAGATCTTGACCGCTCCGGGAGCCAGGACACCGTCCGCGACCTTCGCGGTCGCCTTGCTCGTCACCGCACGGGTCGTATACCCGGCGTTCGTCCCCGTCACGGTGACGATGACGGTCTTGCCTCGGTCGGCGACGCGCGGGGTGAACGTCGCACCGGTCGCACCCGTCACCTTCGCCCCACCGACGGACCACTGGTAGGCCAGACGCGTGCCCGCCGTCCACGACCCCGCACCCACCGTGAGCCGCGAGCCGACGCGCGCGGTCCCCGACACGACAGGCATCGGCGCGATGAGCACACCGGCGACGACCTTCGCCGTCGCCGCGCTCGCGGCCTCGCGCGGCGCATAGCCCGGCGACGTCCCGGTGACGACGACGCTGAGCTGCTGACCGAGGTCGGCGGCCGAGGGCACGTAGGACACGCCCGTCGCCCCGCCGATCGCCGTCGTACCGCGACGCCACTGGTACGAGAACGTGGCCGACGGCGACCAGGTCCCGGGAGAGGCGACGAGCGTCGCGCCCACGCGGGCCGTACCGGTCACGACCGGCACCTGCGGGAGCAGCGTGCCCGCCGCGACGGTGACGGGCGCGCTCGACGACGTGCGCGTCGCATAGCCGGCCCTGGTCCCGGTCACCTCCACGACGAGCTCCCGACCCTCGTCCGCGGGCGAGGCGGTGTAGGCCGCGTCGAGCGCACCGTCGACGGGGACGCCGCCACGCAGCCAGCGGTAGGTCAGCGCGACGTCCTCGCCCCAGTCGACGACGGCGACCACCGTGCTCCCGACGGCGGCGGCACCCTCGACGACGGGGTCCGGTCCGGCGACGGTGCCCTCCACCACGGGGTCCGTCGCGGCGGTCACGCGGGTCACGGGCTCGGCACCGGGGAGGGAGCCGACGAGCTCCGCGTGCACGCGCGCCCCGACGAGCGCCGGCGGCAGCGCGAGGTCGGAGCCGACGACCCCGTCGAGCAGCGTCCCGTCGGCGTACCAGGAGACCGCGAGCTCGACGCCCTCCGGCCCCCACGGGTCGGAGGACACGCTCAGCGTCCCCCCGACGCGCGCCTCGCCGACGATGACCGGGTCGGTCGCGGGCGCGATCACGACGTCCGCCACGTCGGGCGTGGTCGCGTCCGTCTCGTCAGGGGCGATCACCTCGCCCGTCCCGGGCTCGACGACGAGCGCCGCGGCCGGCTCGTGAGCCACCGCGGGGACCGCTGCCAGAGGGGCGAGGACGAGCGCGGCGACGAGGGCAGGGACGACCAGCCGGCGACGGGACGACGCGGCGTCGTGCGAGATGATGACCACGAGAGCTCCAGGCGGTGGCGGGTCCGGTCGGCCTGACCGGCGAGAGAACCGTAGTGGACGGCGGAGCGCTCACGGCCCCCGTAGCCTCGATCTGCGCGGAATTCACCCGCGCCCACGACATCGTTCCGGTCGCGGTGTCAGTGCTCCCGCGCGTACTGCTCCAGGACGTCGTCGAGCGGCCCGTCGGCGCGCAGCTCACCACCGCGCAGGTAGAGCCCGCGGGTGCAGAACCTCCGCAGGTCGTCGTTGTTGTGCGAGACGAGGAACAGGGTGCGCCCGGCGGAGAGCAGCTCGCCGATCCGCTGGTAGCACTTGTCGCGGAACGCCTTGTCCCCGACCGCCAGGACCTCGTCCACGAGCAGGATGGGGCCGTCGAGCTGCGAGACCACGGAGAAGGCGAGACGGACCTGCATCCCCGAGGAGTAGTGCCGGTACGGCGAGTCGAGGAACTTGTGGATCTCGGCGAAGTCGACGATCTCGTCGAAGCGCTCGTCGATCTCCTTCTTCGACATCCCGTGCAGGCCCGCGGCGAGGTAGATGTTCTCCCGGCCCGTGAGGTCGGGGACGAACCCTCCCGTGATCTCGATGAGCGGGGACACGTCGGCCTTGACCGTCGCCCGGCCCTCGTCGGGGAGGAGGACGCCCGTCACGACCTTGAGGAGGGTCGACTTGCCCTGCCCGTTCCGACCGATCACGCCGATCGCCTCGCCCGGCGAGACGTCGAACGAGACGTTGCGCAGAGCCCAGAACGAGTCGCGGGCCGGTCCCTTGTCACGGCGCAGGATCATCTGCCGCAGGCCCGCGCTGCGGCGGCCGCGGTCGAACTGCACGCCGACGTCCTTCACCGAGATGATGGGGTCGGGCAGCCCGGAGAACGTGGTCGCTGCCATCACAGCTCCTTCAGCATGGAACGCTCGGTCCGCGCGAAGACGATCCAGCCGAGCACGAGGGTGAACACCGAGACCCCGCCGGCGATCGCGATCGCGTCCCAGTGCACGGCGTCGGGGAAGAACCCCGCCCGGAACGCCGTGATGATCCCGCTCATGGGGTTGAGCAGGTAGAGCGTCTTGAGGAGCTGCGGGATGTTCGCGTTGTAGACGTCCTGGATCCCGTACAGCACGGGCGACGCGTAGAAGAGCACGCGCATCGCGACCCGGATGAGCGGCTCGATGTCGCGCAGGAGCACCTGCAGCGGCGCCAGGAGGAGACCGACCCCGGCGAGCAGGACGAGCTGCATGAGGATCGCCACGGGGAAGAGCCAGATGTGGCCGTTGATCTCCGGCTGGAAGATGAGGAGGAACACCGCGAGCACCGGCATCGAGAACCCGAACTCCACGGTCTTCGACATCACCACGCGCAACGGCCAGACCTCACGGGGAAGCCGGGTCGACCGCACCAGGCGGGAGTCGTGCTGGAGCGAGTTCGCGCTGTCGCCCACGCAGTTCTGGAACCAGGTCCAGGGCAGCAGCGCGGCCAGCAGGAAGATGATGTAGGGCTCTTCCCCGACCGAGCGCGGGAAGATCTTGGTGAAGACGAACCAGTAGACGGCCGCCATGAGCAACGGGTCGAGGATCGACCAGAAGTACCCGAGCAGCGAGTCCGCGTACCGGACCTTGAGGTCACGCCGGACCAGGAGGCCCAGGACGGAACGGGCCTTCCACAGCGCCATCGGCCTGTTCACGGCCGCGACGACGCCTGTATCACTCACTTGTTCCTCCACGCGCTGGACGCCTCGCACCCGAGGCCGTCGCACACCCTACCGTCGCGGGAACCCGCGGACGGACGGTCAGTCGTCGCCATCGGTGATCCCGATCGTCGCGCGCCATGCCGAGGGGGCGACGAGCGCCGACGCCTGGTCGCGGTACGCCTTCTGCACCTCGGGCCAGCGCCGCTTGAGCTCGCGGTGCAGCGCGAGCGACTCCCGCCAGAGCGCGACGAAAGCCTTGCGGTCTCGCACGTACCAGTTCCCCGTGCGGTCCTCGCCGGCCAGGACGAGCACGCTGTCGTACCGCGGAAGCTCCCACCAGACCCCCTGGCCCCGCTCGAGCTGGGCGTCGGGGCGGCTCCGCTTCTCGGGGCGCACGGGGACGAGGAGCTGGCGTGCGACGGAGCGCAGCGTGAAGACCGCGAGCGCCGCACCTCGGGGACCGTGCTTGCGGGCGGTGGGCGGCACGTCCTTGCGGGCCGGCACGGGGGCCGGGGCGTCGACGGTGTAGCTCCTGGCCTCGCCGAACTCCTTGGCCAGCGCCCGCAGCTCGCCGAGCCGCGTCCCCATCGTCGCGTGGAGCTCGCCCGGGCCCTTCAGCACGTCGCGGAGGGCCGCGTTGCGGAGCGTCACGGCGTAGTACTGCATCGAGAGGAGGTGCTTGAGGTTGAGCCGGCTGCTGTCCGCGAGCAGCGCGCCGCCGTGCTCCTCGCCCGAGTGGATCAGCCCCGAGACCACGCGGTTGCGGGCGTGGAAGTACGCCTGCCAGTCGATCGCGTCGTCCTTGTCCTGCCACGTGATGTGCCACAGCGCGACGCCCGGGAGCGAGACCGTCGGGATGCCCGCCGCCTTGGCGCGCAGCCCGTACTCCGCGTCGTCCCACTTGATGAAGTACGGCATCGACAGCCCGATCTCGCGGACGACCGCCGTCGGGATCAGGCACATCCACCAGCCGTTGTAGTCGGCGCGCGGCCTGCGGTGCAGCCAGCGCGTCGCGCGCAGCGACTCGTCCGAGAAGTCCACGAGACGGTGGTCGGGGTCCGCGGGGCCCCACATGAAGTTGGACTGCTGCACGATCTCGCTCACCGCGTGCAGGTTGGTGGGGCGGTACATGTCGAACATGTGTCCGCCGACGATGGTGGGCCGCGAGCAGGCGTCCGCGAAGCGCACGGCGCGGAAGATGCTCTCCGGCTCGACCGCGACGTCGTCGTCGAGGAGCATGACGTGCGTGGAGCCGAGCGCGACCGCCTCGAGCATGCCGCGCGAGAAGCCGCCCGAGCCGCCGAGGTTGGGCTGGTCCACGATCTTCAGGCGGTCCCCGAGGCCTTCGCGCGCCTCCTCGAAGCCCGGCTCCGCCGCGACCTTCTGGGTGCCCTGGTCCACGACCACGACGCGATCCAGCACCTGCCGCACGTCCTCGTCGGAACCGAGCGCGCGCAGCGTCCGCACGCAGTAGTCGGGCTTGTTGAAGGTGGTCACGGCCACCGTCACCGTGCCGTCCGCCGAGGGACCGTCGACCTCCCATCGTCCTGGACCGATCTCGACGTCCGTGGACGCCGTGATCTCGAACCAGCACCAGCCGCCGTCGGCCGAGCCCGCCGTGGCCACGTCCAGCCGGACGGTCTGCTCGCCGTCGAACCGGACGGCCTCGAGCCGCGTGGCGTGCCCGCGCGCGTCTGTCCGCACGAGGCGGACCTGCCCACGTCCCGCGAGCTCGATCTCCAGCGTCACGGTCTTCACCGCGGTGTTCGCCGCCCAGTGCATCAGGGGGAAGGCGTTGAAGTACGAGGCGAACGACACGTCGCTCCCGGCGACGAGACGAGCCGTGCGACGCGACACGACGTCGATCGACGACGTCGCTCCACGGGGGCTCTCGACGTACAGCGGGAGCTTGTCCAGGTCCGTGGGGTAGACGACGTGCTGGACGGTGATCACGGTGGGCGCCTCGCAGGATGGGTCGAAGATCCGGACGGCCGAAGACGTGCGCAGCGCCCGCTGGGGCGGCGCGTCGGCCCGATGGCACAGGCTACCGGCCCGACCGCTCGGGACGGGCGAAATCGGCCTGGTTCACAGAATGTGCAGATCGCGTTCACGAACGCGTCGGTGACGCGTCCGCCGGACGACGCTGGCGTAAACTCGGGTCGGCCTCGGGGCGGTCCACCCGCTCCCGCGGCACTCCTCGAGACCCCGATCCGAAGGGCCCCCATGCCGCGTCGTCCCGCCACGACGTCCCGCGAGCTGCGCGCGAGCCGCACCCGTCTTCGCCTCCCCGCACGCGTCCCGGACCATGTCTCCTCCCTGGACGTCCTCCTCAACGGTCACCGGGTGTGGTCGATCGACCTCGTCTCGGACGACGCGGTCCGCGAGCGTCTCGACCACCCGTGGCCCGCACCGATCACGCCGTTCCTCGACGGCACGGCGCGCATCGACGTCGCCGACTCGACGACCGGGGACGTCCTGTGGAGCACCTCCGTCCGGTTCGGCAGGAGCGAGCGGCCCGTCGAGGTCGTGGACGCCCTGGGACGCCACGTCGCGCTCAACAAGTGGGGGCGGCTGGGCAAGACGTTCGACGGTGCGGACGAGGGCTTGCAGCAGCGTCTGCTCGACCGCCTGGACGTGCTCGTCGATCTCCTGCACGCGCTCGGCCTGCGGCCCTTCGTGGTCGGCGGCACGCTGCTCGGCGCCGTCCGCTCGGGCCACATCCTGCCGCACGACGACGATGCCGACCTCGCCTACCTGTCGGAGCTGAGCCACCCCGCGGACCTCTCCCTGGAGAACGCCCGGATCGCGGCCGACCTCACGTCGCGGGGGTACGAGATCGTCCGGCACAGCAACGCGCACCTGCAGATCACGTTCCGCCGCGACGACGGTCTCGTCGACGGCTACATCGACATCTTCACGGCGTTCTTCACGCCGGACGGCCAGATCAACCAGCCGTTCCACGTGCGCGGGCCGATGCGCCAGGACTCGATGCTGCCGTTCTCGACCGTCACGCTCGAGGGTCGCTCGTACCCGGCACCGGCCGTCCCGGAGGACTGGCTCGTCGTCAACTACGACGAGAACTGGCGCACGCCGCTCCCGGGCTACAAGCTCCGGACCCCGCGCGCGACGGCCCGCCGCTTCCGCAACTGGTTCGGCTCGTACAACTTCCAGCGCGACTTCTGGGAGGACCGCTACCTCTACGACCCGACGAGCGGGAGCGGCACGGACCTGCGCGGTGCGGACGCCCTGCTCGCCCGCACGGACGACGGCGACGTGGTGGTCGACCTGGGCTGCGGAGCCGGTGCGGCGGCACGGCACCTGGCCGCGCACGGTCGTCGGGTCGTCGGCGTCGACTACGCCGAGTCCGCGCTGCTGCGCGCCCGCGGCCTCACCGACGACGCCGAGGCGGAGCGGGTCACGTGGCTGCGTCGCAACCTCATCGACTTCCGCGAGGCCGCGGACGTGATCGCCCTCCTCGCCGAGGAGGAGGGCCGTGTCCACGTGCTCGCCAACCACCTGCTGGAGCGTCTCGGGCACCACGGCAGGGCCACCGTCTGGCGTACCCTGCGCCAGTACGCACGAGCCGGGAGCGTCGTGGCGCTCGTCGTCGACACGGTGCCGGACCCCGAGGTGACGTTCCGCGACCCGACGACCTGGCACCTGACGCTCGAGGAGATCGAGCAGGAGCTCGCCCCTCTGGGGCTCTCCCTCGACGGGACGACGCCCCTGCGCGGGACCGCACGCGACGACGTCCGGCGACCCGTGCTCACCTACCTGACCACCGCAGCCCAGAGCTGAGACGAGGACGACATGAAGCAGAAGATCATCGCCGTCGGCGACCGCGTGGCGCCTTCCCTCATGGCACGCCTGCGGGGCAAGCCGCTCCCGAACCACGCGCAGGTGCTCGAGGAGCTGGCGCAGCTGCGCGAGGACGTGCGCGACCTGCGCGCGGAGATCGACGAGTGCCGCCGGGACAACGTCCGCATCGCCGAGCTGACCGACATCGTCGAGGCGCGGCTCGCCGCGCCCCGGTCGGTGGACTGACCGACCCGCGCCGCCCCGGCCCCCACCTCGACGGAACAGCGAGCACTCCCCATGACCCAGACCCCCCACGTGGCAGCAGTCGTCGTGACGTTCAACCGTCTCGAGAAGCTCAAGAAGGGCATCGCCGCGATCCGCGCGTCGAGCGTCCCCCCGCAGACGATCCTGCTCGTCGACAACGACTCCACGGACGGCACGGGCGACTACCTGCGCACCATCGCGGACGACGAGGACATCCACGTCCTGTCGCTGCCGAAGAACGTCGGGGGCGCCGGCGGGTTCGCCGCCGGCCTTCGCCGCGCCCACGAGCTCGGGGCGGACTTCTTCTGGATCATGGACGACGACTGCTACCCGGAGCCGGACGCGCTCGAGCGGCTCCTCGACGAGCACCGTGCGGTCGAGGAGCACGTCCACGACCGCGTGCCCTTCGCCTGCTCCGTCGTCAAGTTCGTCGACGGTCAGCTGTGCGAGATGAACGAGGCCGTGACCACCTGGGACTGGCCCCGCTACCTGGTGCAGGGACTCAACGCAGTCAAGGTCCGCGAGTGCACGTTCGTCTCCGTCCTGCTGCCCCGGTGGACGGTCGAGGAGCACGGGCTGCCCCTGGCCGAGTACTTCATCTGGTACGACGACAAGGAGTACACGAAGCGCCTGTCGGGCCGCACGCGTCCCGGCATCCAGGTGCTCGACAGCTACGTCGTGCACGACATGGGCGACAACAAGGGCGTCAACTACGGCCAGATCACCGCGCAGAACGTCTGGAAGTTCAAGTACGGCGCGCGCAACCAGTCGTCGTACCGCTGGCACTACGAGGGCAAGCTCTCGTGGATCACCTACGTGAAGAACGTGGTCGGCAAGATGCGCCAGGGCGGGGTCTCCCGCAGCCTCCAGGTCCAGATGGTCCGGCAGCTCCTCGCCGGCATCCGCTTCAACCCGCAGCCCCAGTTCCCCCGGACGTCGCCGAAGGCGCCGAGCGCGAGCTGACGCCGAGCAGACGAAGGGCCGGTCTCCCCCCGTGCGGAGACCGGCCCTTCGCGCGTCCTGGGACGGTCCTCTCAGAGGAACTCGTTCGCCCGCTCGAGGTCCTCGGCAAAGTCCACCTCGACGGCGTACAGGTCGGAGACGTCGACGGGGACCACGTGGAGCCCGTCCTTCTCGATCGCGACCTCGACGCCGCGCTCGAAGTAGTCCTGGTCGCCGACCTCGGCGAGCCGCGTCACGAGCGCGGCCTTGTCGGCAGGGGCGACGAAGTTGATGCCGACCGCCTCGCCGAGCGCCCCCTGGACGGTCTTCGAGAGCTCGTCGATCCGGCCGTCGGCGTCGACGGTGTACTTGACCTCCTCGTCGCCGACCGCCGCCGTGTTGACGCTGACGAACGACTGCCCCGACTCGATGTACGGCTTGAGCCGCTCGAGGACGCGCGGGTCGAAGACGACGTCGCCGTTCATCCACAGGACCCCGCGGTCGCCAGTCACGCGCAGCGCCTTGAGCAGGCTCTTGGACGTGTTCGTCTGGTCGTAGATCTCGTTGTACGCGAACGTCACGTCGGGTGCCGCCTCGAGGATCTGCTCGAGCTTGAACCCGACGACGACGAGCACCTGGACGTCGCGGCCGAAGGCGCCGCGGACGTTGCCCAGCTGCTGGGCGAGGATCGTGCGCCCGTCCTTGAGCTCGGTCAGCGGCTTGGGGAACGGCCGCCCGAGGCGGGTCCCCATCCCGGCGGCCAGGATGACGACCTGGGGCGCGTTGCTCACGGTGTGTCCTTTCGTCTCTCGCTCCGGCTCGCCGACGAGCGGAGCACCGGACCGACTCTACCGACTGCGCCCCTCCTGTCCGGCCGCGTCACAGCTCGCGCGCGTCGTCCTCCAGCAGGACCGGGATGCCGTCGCGCACCGGGTACGCGAGCGGGCGGTCGGTATCCGTGGAGTGCAGCTCCGGCTCTCCGGACGGGCCGGTACCGTCCACGAGGCGGGCGCCGGTCACGGGACAGCGCAGGGCCTCGCGCACCCAGGGGTCGATCTGCAGGCTCATGCTCGCTCCTCGTCGTCGTGGGTGCGCACGAGCGACAGGACGTCGTCGCGCACCTTCTCCATGATGTCCTCGTCGGCCGCCTCGACGTTGAGCCGCAGCAGCGGCTCGGTGTTCGACGCACGGAGGTTGAACCACCACTGCGGGTGGGAGTCCCAGTGCGAGACGGTCAGCCCGTCGAGCTCGTCGACCTCGACCGGACCACCGCCCTGCTGCGTCACGTAGGCCTCGACGACGCGCGCACGGGCAGCGGGCACGTCGGCCACGGTCGAGTTGATCTCCCCCGAGGCGACGTACGGCTCGTACATCTCCCCCAGCGCCGACAGCGGGTGCGGCTGCGACCCGAGCGCGGCGAGCACGTGCATCGCCGCGAGCATCCCCGTGTCCGCGAAGAAGAAGTCGCGGAAGTAGTAGTGCGCGCTGTGCTCGCCGCCGAACACGGCGTCGTTCTCGGCCATCTGCGCCTTGATGAACGAGTGCCCGACGCGCGTGCGCACGGTCCGGGCGCCCGCGGCACCGAGGAAGTCGGGGACGGCGCGCGAGGTGATGAGGTTGTGGATCACGGTCGGCGTGCGCCCCGCCTCGACCTCCTTGGCGACCTCGCGCAGCCCGACGAGCGCCGTGATCGCCGATGGCGACACCGGGTCGCCGTGCTCGTCGACGACGAAGCAGCGGTCCGCGTCGCCGTCGAACGCGAGCCCGAGATCGGCGTCGTGCTCCACGACGGCGGCCTGGAGGTCGAGCAGGTTCTTCGGGTCGAGCGGGTTCGCCTCGTGGTTCGGGAACGTGCCGTCGAGCTCGAAGTACAGCGGCACGACGTCGAGCGGCAGCGCGGGCAGGCCCGCGCCGGTGCCCAGGACGGCCGGCACGGTGTGGCCCCCCATCCCGTTCCCGGCGTCGACCACGACCTTGAGCGGCCGGATCCCCGACAGGTCGACGAGCGAGCGCAGGAACGTCGCGTAGTCGGCGAGCGTGTCGCGGTCCGTGACCGATCCCGGCTCGTCCGCGGCGGCCGGGAGGCCGTCGTCGAGATACCCCTCCGCGAGCCGGCGGACCTCCGCGAGCCCCGAGTCCTGACCCACCGGGCGCGCCCCCGCGCGGCACAGCTTGATCCCGTTGTAGACGGCCGGGTTGTGGCTCGCCGTGAACATGGCGCCCGGTACGCCCAGCGCGCCGGACGCGTGGTAGAGCCCGTCCGTGGAGCACAGGCCGATCCGCACGACGTCGACCCCGGCCTCCGTGAGTCCGGCGGCGAACGCGTCCACGAGCTCGGGCCCGGAGTCGCGCATGTCGTGCCCGACGACGACGCGCGCCCGGCCCGGCGCGTCGTCGGCACCGCCGCTCGCCTCGGGCAGGACCACGGTCCGGGCGAACGCGGCACCGATGGCCTTCGCCACCTGGGGGTTCAGCTGGTCCGGGACGGTGCCGCGGACGTCGTACGCCTTGATGAGGTGGGAGAGGTCGGTCGTCACGCGCCCCAGCCTATCGGCGCCCGCGTCCGTCGCCGCCGGTCGGCGGCGCGCCCGCTACTGCCCACCGGCCGCGTACCGCGCCTCGGTGCGCGCCTTCGCGGGGCGCCACCACGCCTCGTTGTCGCGGTACCAGTCGACCGTGCGGGCGATCCCCTCGGCGAACGACGTGTAGCGCGGCGCCCAGCCGAGCTCGGTGCGCAGCCGCGTGGCGTCGATCGCGTAGCGCAGGTCGTGCCCGGCTCGGTCGGCGACGAGGTCGTAGTCGGCGCGGTCACGCCCGAAGATCTCGAGCAGGTCACCCACGACGTCGAGGTTGGACCGCTCGCCGTCCGCCCCGACGAGGTACGTCTCGCCGACGACACCTCGCTCGACGATCGCCCACACGGCGTCGTTGTGGTCGTCCACGTGGATCCAGTCCCGGACGTTCTGGCCCGCGCCGTACACCTTGGGCCGACCACCGTCGAGGAGGTTGGTGATCTGCCGCGGGATGAACTTCTCCACGTGCTGGTACGGGCCGTAGTTGTTGGAGCAGTTGGAGATCGTCGCGCGCACGCCGAACGAGCGCACCCACGCCCGCACGAGCAGGTCGCTCGACGCCTTGGTCGACGAGTAGGGCGAGGACGGGTCGTACGGCGTGGACTCGGTGAAGCGGGCCGGGTCGTCGAGCTCGAGGTCCCCGTAGACCTCGTCGGTCGAGACGTGGTGCAGCCGGACCCCGTGACGACGCACGGCCTCGAGGAGGGTGAACGTCCCGAGGACGTTGGTCCGGACGAACGGTGCCGGGTCGGCGAGCGAGTTGTCGTTGTGCGACTCGGCGGCGAAGTGCACCACGAGGTCCGTGGACCCGACGAGCCGGTCCACGACGGCGGCGTCGGCCACGTCCCCGACCTCCAGCGCCACCCTGTCGCGCACGGGGTCCAGCGACCGCTCGTCGCCCGCGTAGGTGAGGGCGTCGAGCACGACGACGTCGACGTCGGGCCGCGTCTCGACCGTGCGTCGCACGAAGTTCGCCCCGATGAAGCCGGCCCCGCCGGTCACGAGCACCCGCACCGACGACCTCCTCGACCCGTTCCCCTGCCGCCCGCGAGTCTAGCGACGGAGGTCCGCGCGCACCGGCGCGTCGCACGGCATTTCACCCTCCCCCGCCCCTCCTGCTCGTGAGAGCCTGCCGGGATGAAGGGGATCGTCCTGGCAGGTGGCGCGGGCACGCGCCTGCACCCGATCACGCTCGGGGTGAGCAAGCAGCTGCTGCCCGTCTACGACAAGCCGATGGTCTACTACCCGCTGTCGACGCTCCTGCTCGCCGGCATCCGCGACGTGCTGGTCATCACGACCCCGCACGACGCGGCGGCGTTCCACCGGCTGCTGGGGGACGGGTCGCAGCTCGGCGTCTCGATCTCCTACGCCGTGCAGGCCGAGCCGAACGGCCTCGCCCAGGCCTTCGTGCTCGGGGCCGACTTCCTCGACGGCGACTCGGCGGCGCTCGTCCTCGGCGACAACATCTTCTACGGGCCGGGTCTCGGGGACCGGCTCCAGCGCTTCGCGGGGATCGACGGCGGCGCCGTGTTCGCCTACCGCGTCGCCGACCCGACGGCGTACGGCGTGGTCGAGTTCGACGGGTCCGGGCGCGCGCTGAGCATCGAGGAGAAGCCGGCCCGGCCTCGGAGCAGCTACGCGGTCCCCGGCCTCTACTTCTACTCGGCGGACGTGGTCGACGTCGCGCGCTCGCTCCGGCCGTCGGCCCGCGGCGAGTACGAGATCACCGACGTCAACCTGCACTACCTGCGCGAGGGACGGCTCCAGGTCGAGGTCCTGCCGCGCGGGACGGCCTGGCTCGACACCGGGACGGTCGACTCGCTGCTCGACGCGAGCGACTTCGTCCGCACGATCGAGAACCGGCAGGGGCTGAAGATCGGAGCGCCGGAGGAGGTCGCGTGGCGACGCGGGTTCCTCTCGGACGAGGAGCTGCGCGAGCGGGCGACCGCGCTCGCGCCGTCGCGCTACGGCACCTACCTGCTGTCGCTGCTCGACACGTGAGCGCCGGCGTCCTCGAGCCCGGCGAGGACGCGCGGGGCGGCGGCACGCCACCGCGCGCGCCAGTCCCCGACCGGCTCCACCCCGAGGCGGCGCAGCGCGTCGTGGCCCAGGACGGACCACGCGGGACGAGGCGCAGGCCGGGCGAAGGCCGCGCTCGACGTCGGCCGGACGCTCCCCGGGTCGAGCCCCGCGGTCACGACCACCTCCCGGGCGACCTCCCACCACGACGCCTGGCCCTGGGCCGTCCCGTGGTAGGCGCCGCCGGGCGCTCCCGCGCCGACGAGACGCACCACGAGGTCGGCGAGGTCCACGGTCCACGTCGGCTGACCGACCTGGTCGTCGACGACGTCGACCGATCCGTGTTCGCGCACGAGGCGCGCGATCGTGCGGGGGAAGCACGCGCCGTGCGCGCCGTAGAGCCACGCGGTGCGGACGACCAGGGCGCCGGGGTGCGCGGACCGCACCGCCCACTCCCCGGACGCCTTGGAGCGCCCGTACGCGGAGCGCGGCGCGAGCGCGGCGTCCTCGGCGTAGGGCCTCGCGTCCGTGCCGCTCGCCCCGCCGTCGAACACGTAGTCGGTCGAGACGTGGACGAGCCGGGCCCCGTGCCGGGCCGCGGCCCGGGCCACGTGCTGCGCCCCCACCGCGTTCACGGCGAACGCTCGTGCCTCGTCGTCCTCCGCCGCGTCGACCGCGGTGTACGCGGCGGCGTTGACGACCACGTCCGCCCCCCGCACCGCGGCGTCGACCGCCGCGGCATCGGTGACGTCCAGCCCCGCACGGTCGAGCGCTCGCACGTCCTCGCCGCGCGAGCGCAGCAGGGCGACGAGGTCCGTGCCGAGCATCCCTCCGGCACCCGTGACCGTCCATCGCACCGCGACCACCTCCGCACGCACCCTACCGAGGAGCAGCATGAACGCCCGTGAGCTGACCGTCCCCGGCGCGTGGGAGCTCACGCCGCGCCAACACGCCGACGAGCGCGGGGTCTTCCTCGAGTGGTTCACGGCCTCGGCCCTGCGCGAGGCGACCGGACGCGACCTCGCCCTGGCGCAGGCGAACGCCTCCGTGTCGGCCGCCGGAGTCGTCCGCGGCGTGCACTACGCCGACGTCCCGCCCGGTCAGGCGAAGTACGTGACGTGCGTCGCGGGGTCCGTGCTCGACGTCGTCGTGGACCTGCGGGTCGGTTCCCCGGCGTTCGGACGCTGGGACGCGGTGACCCTCGACGCGCACGAGCGCCGCGCCGTCTTCCTCCCGGAGGGCGTGGGGCACGCGTTCATGGCGCTCGAGGACGGGTCGACCGTCGTCTACCTCTGCTCGAGCGGCTACGCGCCCGAGCGTGAGCACGGCGTGGACCCGACCGACCCGGACCTGGCGATCGACTGGCCGACGACCGGGCCGCACGGGCGCGCGCTCGTCCCGTCGTTCTCCGCGAAGGACGCCGCGGCCCCGTCGCTCCGAGCCGCGCTCGAGGCCGGTGCGCTCCCCCGCGCCGACGAGGTCGACGCGTTCGTGCGCACGCTCAGGGCCTGACGGGTCAGTCGCCCTCGGCGCGCAGCACGCGCAGGTGGCCGCGTCGTCCGACCTCGGTGACGTCCGGCGGCTCGGGCTCCGTCCGGACCTTGCCCGCCTCGCGCACCGCGTCCGCGAGCGCCGACAGGTCGTCGTCGCTCGGGCCGGTCTCGACGAACTGCGGCGAGAGGCGCACGACCTCCCAGCCGCGCGGCGCGGTGAGGCGCTCCGCGTGCTCGGCGCACAGGTCGTAGCTGTGCGGCTCGGCGAGGTGCGCGAGCGGGCCCAGGACCGCCGTGGAGTCGGCGTAGACGTAGGTGAGGGTCGCGACGGCGGCACGGACGCACGCCGTGCGCGAGCACTGCCTGACGGATCTCACGCGCTGACCTTACGCCCTCCGGGCGTGTCGTGGGGTCGGCACACGCCGTCCGGACCCCGTGGCGCCGCAGGTGGGCGCGCTGCGCCGGGCGTCGGCGGGCTACAGTCGTCGTGTGCGTGGCAACACTCCCTCTCCCGGCTCGCGGCCAGAGCCCGCCGGCACAGGGCGCCGAGCCCGCGACCGCTGGTCGCGGCGTGGCGCCGCCGCCCCGCCCCCGGTCTCGTTCGACGAGCTCGTCATCCCGCCCCGTGCACCGGGCCCGGGCGGCCACGGGCCGGTGCCGCGACGCCGCGACCGCCGTGGTCGCGGGATCCGCGGGCCGCTCCTGCCCCCCACCGCACCTGCGAGCCGCACCCGGGCGGAGAAGTTCGACGACGTCGTCGTCGACGTCGTCGAGCGGGTCGAGCGCTCATGGGCCAAGCAGCTGCGCGGGACGGAGTTCGCGGTGGAGGACGTCCCGCCCTCCGACCCGGCACCCTGGGAGGACGGCGGCGTGCCGCTCGGCCGGTGCTTCCCCGCGGAGTCGGGACAGCCCGCACGCGTCGTCGTCTACCGGCGCCCGGTCGAGGCGCGCGCGTTCGACGCCGAGGACCTGGAGGACCTCGTCCGCGACGTGCTCGTCGAGCAGGTCGCGCACCTGCTCGCGCGGACCCCGGAGGAGATCGACCCCCGGTACACCGGCGACCGCTGAGCCGGCGCAGGTCCCTAGTCCCCGAGCCCCGCGGTGTCCGACGCGCGGACCGCGACCTCGCCGGGTGCGGGCGCGTCGACGACGGGCAGCAGGACCGACAGCAGGCTCGGCGTCTCGTCGCCGTCGTCACCGCTCGGGGGACCCGCGCTCGCCGTGACCGACCAGACCGGGTCCAGGTCCCCGCGCGGACCGACGACGTCGACGGTCACGGCCGCGACCACCGCCTCCGAGCCCTCGGCCCGCAGCGTGGACGGGTCGAGCGTCTGGGCCGTGCCGGAGGCGAGCGTCACGGTCGTCGTCCCGGCCTCGGCGCCGTCCTCGTCGTAGGCGCGGACGCGCAGCTCGAGGCGTCCGGCCGCGTCGTCGCCGTCCTCGGCCGCCTCCGTCGTCGGGACCGCCGCGAGCGTGAGCGCCGACGACGTCCCGGGGACGAGCGCGACCTGACCGGCCCGCGCGCCGTCCTCGTCGACGGGCGCGTCCCCGCCCGCGGGGGCGCTCGTGGCGGGCGCCAGCGCACGGGCCGCGATCCACGCCCGGTCGTACTGACGCTCCTCGTGCAGCAGGTCGGGGTCCGCCTCGCCGCGCCGGTCGACCGACGCCCCCGCGACGACGGGGACGTCCGCGTGCACGGCCACGGCGTACGACCCGGCGGGGAGACCGCCGAGCGAGACGTCGGTGACGACCCCGGGCGTGAGGGCGACGTCCTCCACGCCGCGCAGTGGCACGGGCCCGTCCGCGCCGAAGACGGTCACGCGCGCGGTCCCGGCCGCGTCGCCCGGGGCGAGGAGGCGCAGCTGCGGGGCGTGCGGGTCCTCGACCGCCTCGCCGACGCTCGCGACGCCGGAGAGGGCCAGATCGTGCGCCGGCTCCGCGCCCGGCACGACGTAGTCGACGCCGAGCGGGACCAGCCCGTCGAGCGTGGAGTGCTGGAGGTACGCGGAGACGAGCCCGCCCGTCGCCGAGACGTGCACGACGAGGCGCCGCTGCTCGGGGGCGGCGGCCTCGACGAGCGTCACGACCTCCTCGCCCGGGCCCACGAGCTGCTGCCCGCCCCCGGAGAGCACCGCCGCGCCACCCTGGCCCCAGACGTCGACCTGCACGACCGCCGGCGTGAGGCCGGGGTTCTGGAGCACGAGCTGCGTGCTGCTGCCGATCTGGGTGCTCCCGCCCACGAGCCACTGGCTGATGCCCGGCCGTGCGCAGCTCGCCGCGGCGAGGCCGCGCAGGTCGCCGGCGGTCGTCACCGACCCGACCGACGCCGCGACCCGCGGCCCGGCGCCCTCGCCCGGGCGGACGGTCAGGACGGTCCCCGCGGCGGGGTCCTCGACGGTGCTCACCGTCGCGTCCGCGTCGGGGGCGCGCTCGAGCGTCCGGGCGTCGGCGCGCGCGGCCGTGCCGTCGAACGCGCCGAGCTCGGCCGACCCGTCGCCCTCCACGACGGCGCGCAGACTGCTCTCGGTGCCCACCGGCGCCGGGCCGAACTGCGCGTCGCCGACCGTCTCCGGGTCGGTGAGCCGCGCGGGGCCCGGGCAGACCGTGACCTCCGGGCCCGGCTCGACCGCGACGTGCTCGACCGCGTCGACCGGGGCCGGCGCCGCGGGGACGAGCGTCGCGCCCGTGCTCCCGAACGCGGCCACGGCACCGGCCGCCAGCATCCCGACCAGGCCGGCGCCCGTCGTCGTGACGCGCCGCACCACCCCGCGCCGTCTGCCGCGGGACGTCCCGGCGCCCGCCTCGTCGGGGGCCGCCTGGCCCTGACCCGTCTCGTCCTGCGTCGTCACCGCGCTACCTCGTCCCCGCCCGCCGACGCCGTACCGGCACCGCGAGCAGCACGTACACGAGCAGGGTCACCCCTGCCACCGTCATCCAGCCCGACCGGTGGTCCGCCGCGTGGTACACCTCGAGGTGCCCGTCGGCGGCACCGAGGGCGAACGCCTGGAGCCCGCCGGTGGTCGACGGGTCGACGACCTCCAGGGGGCGGCCGTCGAGCGTCGCCCGCCACCCGGAGGAGGCGTCCTCCGCGAGCACGACGACACGGTCCTCGGACCCCGCCGGCACGGCCGTGTCGACCGGTCGGAGCGCCTCACGGTCGGCGTCGAGCGGCTGCGTCCCCGCGGACGACTCGACCCGCGCGTAGGCGGGGTCGACCCCCTCGGGCGCCACGCGCCACACCAGTCCCGCCTGGCCCTCCGTCATGCGCTCGAGCCCGGGCACCGTGTCGAGCCGTGCCACGAGCTCCGCGCGCGCCTGGTCCTGCTCGGCCGACGCCGGCAGGAGCACCGCGCCCACGCCGAGGCGCCCGAGGCCGTCGGCCACGTCGGCGGACGTCCCGGAGACGAGGTCGGCGACGAGCCGGGGCAGCTCGCCCTCGGTCGCGCCGGGGTCCGCGGCCCGCCACGCCTCCACGACGACCGAGGAGTCGACGGCCTGCGGCCCGTCCGAGCGCAGGGCCGCGTACTCGACGACCCCGCCCGGAGCGAGCTCGAGGCTGAGGACCCGGGCCTGGCGCGGGGAGGACTGCATCTGTCGACCGACCGGCGGGACGACGGGCTGGGTCGTCGCGCGGACCGCGCCGACCCGTGCGTCGTCCCGGTCGAGCACGCCCGCCGTCCACGACGCCGCGGCGCCCAGCGGGAGCAGCGTCACGACGAGACCGAGCGCGACGACGGCGCCCGACCGCCAGGGCGGGGCGCCGCCGTCGGGCAGCCGCGGCGCCCCGACGAGAGCGGCACCGAGGAGCGCGAGCAGCGCGAGCGAGATGCCCGCCCCGGGCCAGCCGGTCACCGGAGCGTCCGGCGTCGTCCCGGCCGCGACGACCGTCGAGCCGGCGAGGACGGCTGTCGCGAGGCCGATCGCCGCGACGAACCACGCGCCGACGGCGAGGCGACGGCCGCGGAGCACGGCCACGGCGGCGAGCGCCACGACCACCGCGCCGGCCGCGAACGGCGCCCACCGCGCGAGCAGGTCGACGGCGCCCGAGCCGTCGAGGCCGAACCATGCGTCCGGCGTCACCGGCAGGCCGAAGAGCTGCTGCCACGGCGACGCGGCCGTGGCAGCGACGGGCGCGCCGGGGTCGGCGAGAAGGAGGCGCCACCCGCCGTCCCCCGCGGTCCTCACCACGTGCACGAGGAACGGCGCGAAGAGCACGACGGCGGGGACGGGCACGAGCGCGAGGTAGCGGCGGTGCGCGGGGACCCCGACCGCGGCCACCACGAGCACGAGCACGCCGACCGGGAGGAGCACGGGCGAGCCGGCGACGACGACGGCGAAGAGCAGGCCGGCGGTCGCGGCCGCGGCGAGCGACCCCGGCTCGCGCCGTGGGGCAGGACGCGCGGCGTCGGGCGTGGCCGGCGCGACCGCGTCGACGCGCTGGAGCCCGAGGGCGCGGACGATCGCGAGCGCGAGCCACGGCAGGGTGGCGTGCACGAGCACCGCGCCCACCCGGCCCGCACCGACGGCGGTGAGCAGCGCCGGCGCGGCCACCCACACGAGCGTGGCCCAGGCACGCGCCGGGACCGAGCGGACGAGGGCGCCTGCGGCGAACCAGGCGCCCAGCCCCGCCGCGACGAAGCACGCCGGCACCAGCAGGTTCACGGCGGTCTGCGTCGCGCCCCCCGCGAGCAGGGAGGCGGGGACGAGCGCCGTGACGTAGGGGTCGGCCGGCGCCGGCGCGCCGAGGCCGGTCGTGACCCACCCGGTCGTGGCGGCGCGCCAGACGTCGCCGAGCGTCCCCGTCGCGGGGAGCAGCGAGCCGCCGACGAGGCGCCCGCCGGCGAGCAGCGCCCCCGCGAGCGGGCCGAACACGACGGCGGTGTAGGCCCCGAGGACCACGACCGTCGCCGCGAGCCCCGCTCGTCGCCGCAGGGCGAGGGCGCGCAGCTCCCGTCGCTCGATGTCGGTCGGGGCCCACGCGGTGCGCCGCTGCTCCGCCCGGGCCAGACGACGGTCGCGGCGCTCGGCGAGGACCTCGCGCCACGTGCCCCGCAAGGGGCGCAGGGCACGACGCGGGAGTCTTCGGGTGCGCCGGGCGGCGCGCCGCGCGCGCCACACGGGCCCGACCCGCACGAGCGCCCACAGCGGGGCGAGCAGCTCGTCCCGCGCGTGGCCGGGCTGCTTGACGAGCAGCCGGTACGCGGCGTGGAACGGCGCGCCCAGCACCATCGCCAGAGCGACGAACGGCAGCCAGGGCGCCGCCACACCCACGAGCCGCGCGTGGAGCTGCGACCGGCGCCGGGCGGCGGACGAGGAGTCGGGGTCGGGCGCGGGGAGCGTGGTCGCGCCGCGCCGCCGGTCCCGCAGCCCGAGGAGCGACGCCTGCGCGTGCCGCACCACCGCCGACGGCACGACGATCACGCGATGCCCGGCGAGCCGTGCCCGGCGGCACAGGTCGAGTCCGTCGCCGAACGGCCCGTACTCGGGGTCGGTCCCACCGAGCTCCTGCCACACCGTGCGGCGCACGAGCGCGCCCGCGAGCCCGACGGCGAGCACGTCGTCGCGCGCGTCGTGCTGACCCTGGTCGATCTCGTCGTCGTCGATCCCCGTCATGCGCCGGCCCAGCGGCGTCGTCGTGACGCCGACCTCGACGAGGCGGCTCGCCGTGCCCGGCTCGAACGGCGCGGCGGGACCGCTCCCCGTGCCCACCGTCCACCGCTCCTGCTTGGGCCCCGCCACTGCGACCGCGGTCGAGTGCTCGACCGCGCGCAGGAGCTCGGCGAGCGCGTCCGGCGCGGGCGCCGAGTCGTCGTGGAGCAACCAGAGCCACGTGCCCGGCTCGACGTGCGCGAGCGCGGTGTCGACCGCGTCCCCGAACGACCGGGCCCGCGGGGCCGCGACGAACCGCGCATCCCCCAACTGGAGGCCCTGGTGCTCGCGCGTCGCGTCGCCGGTCGCGGCGTCGACGACGACGACCCCGTGCGGGCTCGTCGTCTGGGCCCGCAGCGCGGCCATCGTGTGCGCGAGGAACGGCGTGCTCCCGCGCGTGACGACCACGGCCGTGACGGTCGTGACGACGGGCAGCGCCCCGGTGACGGCGGCGACGATCTCGGGTGCCGCGACGACGCCCGGCACGGCAGCAGCACGCGCGGCCGCCCCCGGCGTGAGATCGCCGGGGCGGGCGCTGCGCGCGGACGTGGTGAGGTCGGAGGAAGTCATGTCCCGTCGATCATGCGACGGACACGGCTCCGGGCGCGGCATTTGCGCGCCCCGGTGTGGCGGGGTGTCGTGACCCCGTCACGGTGCGGCTCGGCGACCCGTACGAGGAACCGCCCGCGGTGCGCTCGTCGTCAGACGACGCGGCGCTTGAGCTTGCGGCGCTCGCGCTCCGAGAGACCGCCCCAGATGCCGAACCGCTCGTCGTTCTCGAGCGCGTACTCCAGGCACTCCGCGCGGACCTCGCAGCCCGTGCAGACCTTCTTGGCCTCGCGCGTGGACCCGCCCTTCTCCGGGAAGAAGGCCTCCGGGTCCGTCTGGGCGCAGAGCGCCCGCTCCTGCCACCCCATGAGCGAGTCGTCGACCGGCTCACCGAAGAGCGGCAGCACCGGTGCCACGCGCTCCACCTCTCGTTCAGCGTCGGAGGGGAAGACCCCTCCCGTCCCGTCCAGCATGTTCCACATCGTGCGCCCCTTCATGCCGTTCGCCGGGCCTCGTGGCGAGAACCCCGCCGGAAACTGCATTGAAGAAATTACACGCGTGTCGTCCTCAGGCGTCAAGCCGAAATGTGATAGCGAGGAGGAGGCGAGGGGTGAAATTCCGACATGTCGGGAGCGGATACCAGCACTCTAGGGTGGTGTCCATGGTGACCGCTCCCCATCCCTCCGGACCTCGCGCCGAGCGCCCGGCGCACGTCTCTGACCTGCTACGTCTCGTCACCCGAGACCCGGGCCGGCCGCGGCTCACGTGGTACGGCGACGACGGCGAACGCGTCGAGCTCTCCGGCGCCGTGCTCGAGAACTGGGTCAACAAGACGACCAACCTTCTCGTCGAAGAATTCGACGCCGGCCCCGGCACGCGCGTCGTTCTCGACCTTCCCGTGCATTGGCGCACCGTCGTCTGGGCGCTCGCCGCATGGCGCGTCGGAACCACGGTCGTGCTCGCGCCCGCTGAGGACGACGGTACGACGGGTACGGACGGCACGCGACCGGACGTCGTCGTGACGACCCGACCCGACCGCTGGACCGGCACCCGCGCCGAGCTCGTGGCCGTCGCCCTCCCCGCCCTGGCACGTCGCTTCGACGGCGACCTCCCGGCCGGCGCCGTCGACGCCGCGTCCGCCGTGATGACGTACGGGGACCAGGTCGGCTGGGCTCCGGAGCCGGACCGCGGGGCGGCCGCGCTCGAGAGCGCCGCCGGGACCGTCGTCTCGCACGCGGACCTGGTCCCGGGCTCTCCGTCCCCGGAGGGCGCGTCCACGGGCGCCCGCGTCCTGGCACGAGGCGGAACCTCCCTCGAGGAGGCGCTCCGCACGGTGCTCGCCGTCCTGGCCGACGACGGGTCCGTCGTACAGCTCTCCCCCGGCCGCGCTCAGGCGCTGGCCGTGGACGAGGCCGCGCTGGCGCGGCTGGTCGCCACCGAGCGGATCACGGTCTCCTGACGCCGGTGGCGCGCACCCCTGCGGGTGCGCGCCACCGGACGCAGACGTCGCGCGGGCGACGTGGGAGGTCAGGCGTCGACGCCGCCGCTCTCGATCGCGGTGCCCCGACCGAAGTGCGGGGCGAGCTTGTTGTCCACCATCGAGAGCGCGGCACCGATCGCCATGTGCATGTCGAGGTACTTGTACGTGCCCAGGCGCCCACCGAAGAGCACGTCCCGCTCCGCCGCGGCGAGGTCGCGGTACTTGAGGAGTCGCTCACGGTCGGCCGCCGTGTTCACGGGGTAGTACGGCTCGTCGGCGCGCTCGGCGAACCGCGAGAACTCGCGCATGATGACGGTCTTGTCCGTCGGGTAGTCCCGCTCCGGGTGGAAGTGCCGGAACTCGTGGATGCGGGTGTAGGGCACGTCCGCGTCGGCGTAGTTCATCACGGAGGTCCCCTGGAAGTCGCCGACCGGGAGCACCTCCTCCTCGAAGTCGAGCGTGCGCCACGACAGGTCGCCCTCGGCGTAGTCGAAGTAGCGGTCGACCGGCCCCGTGTACACGACCGGGACGTTCCCCACGACGTTGCCCTTGCTCACCGGCTGCGACTCGTCGAAGAAGTCGACCCCGAGGCGGACCTCGATGTTCGGGTGGTCCGCCATCCGCTCGAGCCACGCGGTGTACCCGTCGACGGGCAGACCCTCGTGCGCGTCGTTGAAGTACCGGTTGTCGTACGTGTAGCGCACGGGCAGGCGGGAGATGATCGACGCCGGCAGCTCACGCGGGTCGGTCTGCCACTGCTTGGCTGTGTACTCGCGGATGAACGCCTCGTACAACGGGCGCCCGATGAGCGAGACGCCCTGCTCGTCGAGGTTCTCCGGCTTCTTGCCCCCGAGCTCGGCGGAGAGCTCCTTGACGAGCTCGCGCGCGGCGTCGGGTCCGTGCGCGGACCGGAAGAACTGGTTGATCGTCCCGAGGTTGATCGGCATCGGGAACACCTCGCCCCGGTGCGTGGTGTACACGCGGTGGACGTAGCTCGTGAACGCCGTGAACCGGTTGACGTACTCCCACACGCGCTCGTTCGACGTGTGGAAGAGGTGCGCCCCGTAGCGGTGCACCTCGATCCCCGTCGTCTTCTCGGCCTCGCTGAACGCGTTGCCGCCGATGTGCGGCCGACGGTCGATCACGAGGACCTTCCGGCCGTACTCCTCGGCGATCCGCTCAGCGACGGTCAGGCCGAAGAAGCCCGATCCCACGACGACAAGATCCGCGTCCACACACACTCCTAGCTCTCGGTCTCAACGCCGCACAGCGTATCCCGGTCACGGTGCCCGGTCGTCAGCCCTCGGCGCCCGCGCATGCCGTGATCCGCAGGAGCCGCGAGTCCTCCACGCGTGCGACCTCCTCGGCGACCCCCGCCGCGACGAGGCCGTCCAACCCGGCGAACCGCGCGCCGTCGTCGCCCCAGAAGTTCTCGCCGCCCAGGTCGAGGACGTACTCGAGCCCGAGCCGCGTGACGGCCTCGCAGACCTCCGGGTCCTCGCCGGCCTGGTTGAGCCGGTCGGCCACGACGGCCCGGTCGCCCTCGAGCGGCATGCGAAGGTGCGGGTAGAGCGTCTCCCGGTCCGTGAGCGCCCACACGAGCACGCTCCCGTCCCAGGGCTGTCCGGCGACGACAGCGTCCTCGGGGACGATCCGGTCGACCTCGTCGAGGATCCGCATCTCCGACTCGTCGACGAGCGTGCCCGTCGTCGACTCCGGCGAGAGCTCGTAGCGGTGAGCGACATAGTCGTACGAGTTCTTGAAGAGCGTCGTGCGCGGCAGGACCACCACGAGCACCAGAGCGGCGAGCACCGCCAGCACGGGTACCGAGAAGACGGCTCGAGCGACCTTGCCGGCGCCCGCCGAACCCTGCACCAGGCTCGCGACGCCTGCGACGACGACGGTGAGCCCGATCGTGGCCAGCGGCACGGCGAGCAGCGGGAGCTGCGAGGCAAGGCGCTGCACGTCGCCGTACCAGTAGCCCGTCAGCAGCGCCCGCGTCTCGCCGGAGGCGCTCGCCGCGACGACGAACAGCCACGCGAGCAGCGCGTAGGCGATCGGCAGCCACCGCCAGCGCGCGACGAACGCGGAGACGAGGACACCGACGAGGACGAGCCCGGCGACGAGCATGTTGCTCGCGCCTGTGGGATGCATGGCCGCGAGCGTCACAGCGTCGTTGACGGCCTCGCCCGTCGACATGCGCGCGGGCCAGGAGACCTGGGTCCGGAACTCCTCGACGAGCGAGACCTGGCCCGCCGCCCAGTACGCCACCACGCAGAGCACGACGAGCACGACGCCCGGCACCACCGCACCGACGACGCTGCGGCGCAGCCGCCAGGCACGCACGCTCACGTGCGCGACGTAGTGCGCCAGGAGCGGGACGGCGACGTAACCCAGGGTGAAGAGACCGTTGGGCTGAGCAAGCGCCACGGCGACCGCACCGACCCCCACGAACGCGAGCGGCGCCAGGCGCGCACGCCCGCGCGCACGCCACAGCGTGAGCCAGGCGAGGCCGAGGAGCGCCGGCAGCACCGCGTACGCCAGGAGGTTGGGGTAGAGGACACCGAACCCCGTGAGCTGGTTCGGGAACTGGGTCATCGCGAACGAGACCGCGACGGTCAGCCCGAGCATGACCGGCCGCGGGCCGAAGAGCCCGCGCGCGAGAACGAGCATCGACGCCGGCCAGACGAGGCTTGCGATGACGAGCGTGGTCCAGTTCGCGGGCGCCACGATGTCGGTCCCGCCGGACAGCTGGACCAGGAGAGAGACGACGTCGTGCCACAACGCCGGGTAGAAGGACGTGGTGGCGTCCGGGGCGGTCAGCGTCATGTGGAGCGACGACGCGTCGCCGGACTCGAGGATGAGCCGGACCGAGTTGAGGTGGTACGGGGCGTCGAACGTCTGCGAGAAGTGGTCGGGCCCCCCGATCGCGGCCATGAGCCGGCGAGCCTGCAGTGCGCCCGCCACCACCAGGCTCACGACGACCGTGACCAGCACCTGGCGCCAGACCGCACGGCCCCGGTCGACGCGAGGGGACCGCCAGCCTCCCGCGACCGCGCGGACGCCCCACGCCACCCCGACGGCGAGGACCGTCGCCCCGAGCACGACGAGGACGGACCAGGAGAACCCGACGGCTCCCGCCACGATCGCCGACGCTCCGATCAGCGCGGACGACACGAGCGGAGCAGAGCCCCAGGCGAAGAGCCCCCTCAGACCACCCGCGTAGCCGACCGCGAGTCCCGGGAGCCACAGCAACAGCACCGCCAGGAGCCCGATCCAGGCCGTCGGGAGCCACTCGAGCACAACGCCTCCTGCAGTCGTCCGGACGTGTACCCGTCCGGGTGGGGTCCCTCGAGCCGCTCGCTCCGGGCAAACTCGCGCAGCGTACCAACCGACTGTGGCCGTCCGGTGGACGGGGTGCGTCCGTCGGAGGTCGCGGTGTGAACACCTCGAGGGTCGTGCCGTGCGAGCGCACGCTGGCGGTAGAGCCCTCGGAACGGCCCGGGCGCTCGGATAGAGTCTGCCCCATGCCCACCACGCCTTCGCGGAGCCTCACCGTCGCCCAGCACCAGATCGGGGAGGAGCACCGTCCGTTCGTCGTCGCCGAGATGTCGGGAAACCACAACGGCGACCTCGGGCGCGCCCTCGCCATCGTCGACATGATCGCCGAGAGCGGCGCCCAGTCCGTCAAGCTGCAGACGTACCGCGCCGACACCATCACGATCGACGCGGACGGCCCGTCGTTCCGCGTGAGCGAGGGTCACGAGCTGTGGGGCGGGAAGAACCTCTACCAGCTGTACGAGGAGGCGCACACCCCGTGGGAGTGGCACGCGCCGATCTTCGAGCGCGCGCGCGAGCACGGCCTCGTGCCGTTCTCCAGCCCGTTCGACGACACGGCGGTCGACCTTCTCGAGGAGCTGGACGCACCCCTGTACAAGATCGCGTCGCTCGAGATCGGCGACATCCCGCTCCTGCGCCGTGTCGCGCGCACGGGCAAGCCCGTCGTCCTGTCGACCGGCGCCGCGAACATCTCCGACGTCGACCTCGCCGTGCGCACGATCCGCGGCGAGGGCAACGACCAGATCGTCGTGCTGGGTTGCACGTCGTCCTACCCGGCCTCGCCCGCCGAGTCGAACCTGCGCACGATCCCCGTCCTGCGCGACACGTTCGACGTCGTCGCGGGCCTGTCCGACCACACGATGGGGATCGGGGTGGCTGTCGCGTCGGTCGCGCTCGGCGCAGCCGTCATCGAGAAGCACGTCACGCTCTCCCGGGCCGACGGCGGCGTGGACTCCGACTTCTCGCTCGAGCCTCACGAGCTCGCGGCGCTCGCCGCGGAGACGGAGCGTGCCTGGCTCGCCCTCGGCTCCGTCCACGTGGGCCCGACGGCCGGCGAGGCGGAGAGCCGCCGTCTGCGCCGCTCCCTCTTCGTGGTCGAGGACGTCCGTGCCGGCGACGAGGTCACCTCGGCGAACGTCCGGTCCATCCGCCCCGCGGGCGGCCTCGAGCCGGTGCACCTCGACACGGTCCTGGGCCGGACGTTCAGCACGGACGTCGTGCGCGGGACGCCGCTCACGTGGGACCTCGTCTGAGCAGACCCGTCAGCCACCGCCGAGAGCGGGCGCCGTCCAGCCGGACGACGCCCGCTCTCAGCGTCTCCGGTCCTTGACGAGCACGTCGAAGTCACCGTCCCTGCGGTCCGGGACGTGCGCGTAGCCGGCCCGCACGAACAGGCGCTGCGACGGCGCGTTGTCGGGCAGGATCGCGGCGACGAGCGTCGCGGCGGGCTCCTCGGCGGCGAACGCGTCCTCCGCCACCGCTAGCACTGCTCCCGCCAACCCATGCCCTCGGGCTTCCGGGGACAGGGTGATGGAGACCTCCCACTCCCCCTCGTCCCGCCGGTCGAACCGCACGGTCCCCACCCGGACGTCGGCGTGCTCGACGACGTAGAGCCGACGCCCCGGATCGTCGAGCACCTGGGCCAGCCACGTCCGGTGGGAGCGCCACGGGACGGGTTCCGAGGAACGGGACACCGCCCGCACCGAGGGGTCGTTGCGCCAGCGCAGGAGCACCAGCGCGTCGTCGCCCGTGGCACGCCTGGCGACCAGCCCGCCCGGCGAGAGTCCCTCGGTGCGCGACCGGAAGGCGTCGTCCCACGCGACGACGATCCTCGCGGCACCACCACCGTCGACGCCGTCGGGGCGCTCGTAGCACCGGAGGTCGTCGAGCATGCGCTCGAGGCGCTCCGCTCCGTCCGCGACGTCCTTGCGCAGCTCGGCGAGCGTGCCGAGTCCCAGCGCGAACCCCCTCGCGACGGCCGCCTCGTAGCCCGGGACCTGGTTGTCCACGACCGCGACGAGGACGGTGGGGACGCCGACGCACGCGAGCTCCCACGCCGTCGTGCCCGCTGCGCTCAGGACCAGGTCCATGTCTCCGGCGAGGTCCAGGACTCCGGGGAACGGCTCACGGAGGTCGACGTCGCCACCCGCCGCTGCCCGCACGTCGGCCCAGCGACCGCGGGGCGCGACCACGACGAGCTCACCGACACCCCGCGTCGCTCGCGCGACCCCGGCGAGGACCGCGGCCGCGCCGACCGCGTCCGTGCCGCCCGCCACGACCAGGCAGCGCAGCGGCTCGGCCGGGTCGCGGGGAGCCCGGGCCGCCCGCCGTCCGCGCGCGCGCAGCACCGCGTCGCGCATCGGCGCGAAGCCGATCCCGCGCAGGACGCGACCGGAACCGTCGTCGGGACGTGCCGTGTCCTCCGCGCCGAGCGTCGAGTCCACGACGACGTCCGCCGGTCGACGACCGAAGGTCCCGTCCTCCATCGACGACAGCAGGGCGCCGGCCCGGCCGAGATCGACGCGCGCGTCCGGTCCGACCGCGTAGTCGTCCACGTGGACGAGGACCGCCCCCTGCTCGGCGGCGAGGACCGCCAGGCCCTCGGCGGGGACGTCGACGTGCTCCACACCGGCCTCTCGCACGAGGTCGTGCCCCAGCGGCGAGCTCACCTCGCCCGCGAGCGAGACGCTCCACCCGGCGCGCCGGGCCGCGCGCGCCACGGCGAGAGCACGGACCAGGTGCCCGACGCCGCCCTCGGGCGTGGCGTCGCACCGCAGCAGCGCGTGGCTCATCCGTCCGTCAGCGCCTTCTGCTGGACCGACGCGTTCGTCGCCACGACGTCCGGGTTCGCACGCAGGAGGTCGACGACCTCCTGCCACCGCGGCGGCGCGTCGCCGAGCCGGTCGACGACCGCCTCGATCGCTGCCGCGTCCTCAGGAGTGTCGAGCGTCACCCGCAGGTCGTTCGCGGCCGGCGCCACCACGATCCCCAACCGCCGGAACTCGCGGTCCGCGGCATAGAGGTAGGACGTCACGTGGACCCGGTGGTGGTCGCGCGCCTCGGCGTCCGCGGCTCGCAGGGCGTCGCGGGACGCCAGCTCGACGTCGAGACCGCGCGGCAGCGTGCGCTGGAGCGTGGTCGCCACGTAGTCGAGCGTCGGGTCGGCCCGCCACAGCGCGACGACCTGGGAGACGAGCACGGGGTCGGCGAGCGGGCAGTCGGCGGTCAGTCGGACGATCGCGTCGGCCCCCGTCTCCTCGAGCGCCAGGACGAAGCGCGAGAGCACGTCGTCCTCGCTCCCGCGGACCACCCGGACGCCCGACGATCCGGCGAGCTCGGCGACGGCGTCGTCCCCGGGCGCCGTGGAGGTGGCGACGACCACCTCGTCGACGCCTCGGGCGGCCGAGGCCGCCCGGATCATCCATGCGAGGACGGGCCGACCAGCGAGCGGCCGCAGGACCTTGCCGGGCAGACGGGACGACCCCGTCCGGGCCTGGATCACGGCGACTACCTTCAGAGGGGTCTCATGCACCGTGCCATAATGCTCCATGCGTTCGGCCGCGGCGAAGCCGGTCCGGCGAGAATCCTCCGACTGACGGGAAGAGTTCCGTATGTCCATGCTCACTGGCGCATCGATCCTCGTGACGGGCGGCACCGGCTCGTTCGGCAAGGCGTTCCTGCGCGAGGTGCTCGACAATCACGATCCGCGCCGCATCGTCGTTTTCAGCCGCGACGAGCTCAAGCAGTTCGAGGTCCGGGCGCAGTTCGGCGACGACCCGCGCCTGCGCTGGTTCATCGGCGACGTGCGCGACCGCCGCCGCCTCGAGCGGGCGATGCACGGTGTCGACTACGTGGTCCACGCGGCGGCCCTCAAGCAGGTCGACACCGCGGAGTACAACCCGTTCGAGTACATCGCGACCAACGTCACCGGCTCCCAGAACGTGGTCGAAGCCGCGATCGACGCCGGCGTGAAGAAGGTCGTCGCGCTGTCGACCGACAAGGCCTCCAGCCCGATCAACCTCTACGGTGCGACCAAGCTCTGCGCGGACCGCCTGTTCGTCAGCGCCAACAACTACGCGGCCGCTTACGAGACTCGCTTCTGCGTGGTCCGCTACGGCAACGTCATGGGCTCCCGCGGGAGCGTCGTGCCGAAGTTCAAGGCGCTCGCCGAGGCGGGCGAGTCGCTGCCGATCACGGACAAGCGCATGACCCGCTTCTGGATCACGCTGCCCCAGGCCGTCAAGTTCGTGCTCGACTCCTTCGAGATGATGGAGGGCGGCGAGCTCTACGTCCCTCGCATCCCGAGCATGAAGGTCGTCGACCTCGCGGAGGCGATCGCGCCGGGCGCCGCGCAGCACGAGGTCGGGATCCGGCCCGGCGAGAAGCTCCACGAGGAGATGATCGCTCCGGACGACTCGCGACGGACCGTGCGTCTGGGCGACCGCTACGTCGTCATGCCGTACGTGGGCGGCTGGGGCTACGAGACGCCGGCCGACGGCGAGCCGGTGGCCGACGGGTTCGCCTACCAGTCCGACACGAACGACCAGTGGCTCTCCGTGGAGGACATCCGCGAGCTCCTCGAGCTGTCGTGAGCGCGGATCCGATGCTGCCCTACGGCCGGCAGTCGATCGACGAGACCGACGTCGAGGCCGCGGTCGCCGCGCTGCGCAGCGAGTGGCTGACCACCGGGCCCGAGGTCGAGCGGTTCGAGGCCGCCGTCGCAGCCCGCGCCGGCGTCCCGCACGCGGTCTCCGTGACCTCGGGCACCGCCGCGCTGCACGTCGCGTACGCGGCCACGGAGGTCGGCCCGGGTGACGAGGTCGTGACGACGCCGCTGACCTTCGTCGCGACGGCGGCCGCCGCGGCGCTGCAGGGCGCGACGGTCGTCTTCGCGGACGTCGACCCCGGGACGGGCAACCTCGATCCCCGCGCGGCCGAGGCCGCGGTGACGGAGCGCACGCGCGTCGTCACGGGCGTCGACTACGCGGGCGTGCCGGTGGACGCGGCCGCGTTCCGCGATCTCGCCGACCGCAAGGGCCTGCTGTTCCTCGAGGATGCGGCCCACTCGATCGGATCGACGCTCGACGGCCGCCCGGTGGGCTCCCTCGCCGACCTCACGACGTACTCGTTCTTCCCGACGAAGAACCTCACGACGGCCGAGGGCGGTGCCGTCGTGACGGCGGACGACGGGCTCGCCGCACGGGCGCGGTCCTTCAAGAACCACGGTCTGGTGCGCGACCGCGCGGCCCAGCGATACCCCGACGAAGGTCCGTGGCACCAGGAGGTGCACGCGTTCGGCCTCAACTACCGGCTGCCCGACGTGCTCGCCGCGGTGGGCACGAGCCAGCTCGCGCGCCTCGACGCGTTCGTCGCACGCCGCGCCGAGGTCAAGGCCGCGTACGACGAGGCGTTCCGCGACCTCGACGAGGTGGAACTCCCGGTCCGACCGGAGGGCGCCGCGCCCGCGTGGCACCTGTACCCGCTGCGCGTTCCCGCCGACCGTCGCCGGGCGATCTTCGAGTCGCTGCGTGCCCAGGGCGTCGGGGTCCAGGTCAACTACATCCCCGCCTACTGGCACCCGGTGTTCGAGGACCTCGGCTACCGGCGCGGCCAGTGCCCTGTCGCCGAGGACTACTACCGGCGCGAGATCTCGCTCCCGATGTTCCCGGGCCTGACGGACGCCGACGTCGAGCGTGTCGTCCACGCCACGCGGCACGCACTCGCCACCGCGCGGTGACCACGGGGCACGACGGCACGGGCGTCGAGCCCGCGGCCGGGCCGACGGGCGACAGCCCTCGCCGAGTCGCGTCGCGCGCGGCGATCTACACCGCCGGGAGCGCCGCCCCGGCCCTCGCCTCGCTGGTCGTCATCCCCCTCATCACGCGTCTGCTCTCGCAGCGCGAGTACGACGTCGTCGCGCTCGGGACGGTCGTCGTGCAGGTGGGCGTCATCCTCGTCGCCCTCGGGATGGGGGCCGCGATCACCCGCGAGTACATCCTCGGTGAGGCGGGTGCCCGCGGTGCCCGGGGACTCGTCGTCCAGTCCTCGCTCATCAGCGTCCTCATCGCGGGGCTCGCGCTCGCGCTCGGCCCCGTGTGGGGTCCGGCCCTGCTGGGCAGGCCCTGGGACGCCGCGCTCGCCCTCGCGGTCGTCGCGTCGCTCGGTGGCGGCATCGTGATCGTGATCCAGGCCTACCTGCGCGGCGCGGAGCGCCCGGTGCCCTTCGTGCTCCTCGCCGCCGGGGGGACGCTCGTGGGCCCGGCCGTGGGCCTCGTGATCGTCCTCCTGGGACAGCGCACGGGCACGGCGTACCTCGCCGCGCTCGCCGCGGGCTACGTGCTCTCGGCGCTGGCCGGCGTGTGGGTGACGCTGCGGTCGGGCCCCCGCGACACGAGCTGGGCCGGCCTGCGGCGCGCACTACGTCTCGGAGCCCCGACGGTGCCGCACCAGATCGCCATCTACGTCGCGATCGCCGGTCTGGTCGTCGTCGCGGACCGCCTGCTCGACGCGGGCGGCACGGCCAACATCGTCCTCACGCTCGGTGCGGGGGCGACGGTGCTCACGGGTGCGCTGAACAACGCCTGGGCCCCGCTCATCTACAAGGAGCCGCCCGCGACGCGCCACGCGCGCCTCACGAGCACCACGCGCGTGATCCTCCGCGTCGTCGGCGCCCTCGTCGCCGCGGTCTGCCTCGCGGCGCCCCTGCTCGTCCAGATCGCGTCGCCGCCGACGTACGACCACGAGGCGATGGTGCCCGCCGTGGTCCTCGCGTCGTTCTCCGCGGTCGCCTCCGTCTACTACCTCGCGAGCAGCCACCTCATCCTCGTGCGCGGCCGGACAGGCGTGCTGTCGGTCTCCACGCCGGCCGCCGTCGGGCTCGGCATCGTCGCGGCGGTGCTCGCCGCGCCGGTGTGGGGGCTCGTGGCGATCGGGGCGTCGTACGCCGTGATGTACGTGCTGCTCGCGCTGTTCACGACCGTCGCGCAGGCCGTCCTCGTGGACCGCCCGTGGCGACCGCCGCTCGCTCCGGTCACGCTCGTCGTCGTGCTCGCGTGCGCCGCGGCGGCGATCCTGCTGCCGACGACGACCGGGTGGTGGACCGTGCTCCGCGCGGCGGTCGCGCTGCTCGCCGCAGCGGTCCTCCTCGCACCGCTGCGCACCGCCCTCCGACGGTAGTCAGGCCGCGGGGGCGGACCCGTCGAGCTCGATGGGCTGCGACGACGACGCCCTTGCGCCGCCGAGGGGCCGGGGCAGGTAGGACGTGGCGGCGCGCAGCCACGCGAGGTCGATCCCGGACGAGACCGGGGCCGGCTTCTGCTCTCCGCCGACGGGCTTCGGTGCCGCGGGCGCGGGAGCGCTCCGTCGGCGTACGTTGACCAGGGCCCGCTCGACCGGAGACGTGGTCCAGTGTCGCGCGAACGGCGCGACGCGGCGGCGCTCCCAGCCGAGCGCGCGACGCAGCGCGTCCGGCGCGAGGAGGTCTCCCGCCCCGAGCTCGTCGGTCGCGACGGCGCGCGCTGCGTCGTCGTCGGTCTCGTACCCGTAGAGCTCGGGCCACTTCCGCTCGAGGCGCTCGAGAGCGCTCTGGTCCTCCGAGTCGAGCAGCATCGGGTCGCCGTACACGCCGACCGAGCGCCCGAGCCACGCCGCGTACACCACGGGCGTCGAGAGGCGGTTCGACACGACGCGGGCGCTGCTCGCGATCAGGCCGACGAGCCGCGCGAGAAAGTCGGGGTCGGTGCGGGCGCCGAGCGTCACGCACCGGTGGCCCGCCTCGCGGTAGGCGTCGACGAGCCGCTCGTCGCGCGCGTCGCTCCAGTAGATGGAGACGGTGGACGGCCCCTCGGAATCGAACCACCGCCGTGCTGCTGCGTGGTGGTCGCCGGAGATGGCCTGCGTCTCGATCCCGTGGACCGGGAGGATCACGGCGCCCTCACCCCGCGGACCGTTCTCGAGGCCGCGGCTCACCGCCTCGTACGCGAAGGGCGCGCCGACCGCCGTCGTGGGCGCGCTCGAGGCCGGGTCCCACGCGCGCGACCGGTGGCTCCACACGAGGAGCCGGTTGGGTCCGCGGTACGTCGGGCTCGCGAGCCACGGGAAGTCCCGGAAGTGCGTGGTCACCGGCGACAGCGCGGTCCAGCCGTGCTGGACGAGTCCGGCGATGTGCCGCGGCCTGTCCTCGCCGAGGTAGTGCGCGAAGGCACGACTGTGACCGTAGTAGTGGTTCTGGGACTCCATCCAGCCTCTCCGGTTCCGGGCACGCGTCGACGTGCGCGCCGACGGACGGGGCGCGTCGCCGAGCAGCTCCCGGGCGACGCGCGCCCAGCATACCGACCGTCCTGCGTGCGGGGTGCGGCCCCCGGACGCCGTGCCTAGCCTGGCTGGAGGAAGAGGAGGTCGGTGCACATGGACATGTCCAGACTCCGGCGGCGTGGATCCCGTCTCGTCGCCGTCCTGCTCGCGGCGCTGCTCGCGCCGGTGGCTGCGGTCGGCCCACCTGCACAGGCGTCGGTGACCACGACCGAGCGTGTGACGCTCACGGCGACGAGCACCGTGACGATCGCGGGCCGGGGGTTCGGCCACGGCATCGGGATGTCGCAGTACGGGGCACGCGCCGCGGCCGCCGCAGGCTCCACGTACCGGCAGATCCTCGACTTCTACTACCCCGGCACCACGGCCACGACCCAGGCGAGCACCGAGCTGCGGGTCCTGCTCAAGTCCGACTCGGACGACGACCTCCGCGTCGTCGCCGCGCCCGGCATGGTCATGTCCGACGCACGGGGCGTCGCGACGCCCATCGGGTTCTCCGGCGCGACCGTCAGCCAGTGGCGCGTGCTGCGCAACGCCAACGACACGGGGTTCGTGCTGTTCGGGCTCGTCGGCTCCACGTGGCGACTGTGGTCGCAGAGCGCCTCGCCTGGCTTCATCGCGCTCTCGACGTCTCCTGCGACGACCGTCCAGGTGGTCCTGCCCGACGGCTCCCGCCGGGAGTACCGCGGGTCCGTCCGCGCCGTCGCTGACGGCGCCGCTCCCGGGCTGGCCTCCGTCAACGCCGTGCGCATGGAGGACTACCTGCGGTCGGTCGTGCCCGCGGAGATGCCGTCGAGCTGGCCCGCGAACGCGCTCCGCGCCCAGGCCGTCGCGGCCCGGACCTACGCCTCGCAGAACCGGGCGTCCCGACCCGCCGGCGCCTGGCACACGTGCGACGACACCGCGTGCCAGGTCTACAAGGGCGTGCGCACACTCAGCGCGGCGGGTACCGTCACCCCCCACGAGGCGGCCGCCACCGACGCTGCGGTGTCCGCGACGTCGGGCGTCACGCTCTACTACGGGGGCACGCCCGCCTTCACCCAGTTCAGCGCCTCGAACGGCGGGTGGACGGCAGCAGGGAGCGCTCCGTACCTCGTGGCCAAGCGGGACCCGTGGGACGCTCAGGGCAACCCCGTGCACGCGTGGAGCGTGCGGATCACGGCGGCGCAGCTCCGCGCCGCGTACCCGGTGATCGGGACGCCGCGGTCCCTCACCGTGGTGAGCAGGACCGGTCCGGGTGAGTGGGGAGGACGCGTCGAGAGCGTGGTGCTCGCGGGCTCGACGGGGTCCACGACCGTCACGGGCGCAGCCTTCCGGACGGCCTTCGGCCTGCGGAGCGCGTGGTGGAAGGTCACCGGGACCTCGCGGCTCGAGCCGGACACCACGGCCGACGGCCGCCCCGATCTCACCGCACGCACTCCCGGTGGCGCGCTCATGAGCTACGAGGGAGATCGCTCCGGCGGCTTCGCGACCACGGCGCGACGGATCGGCACCGGGTGGCAGGTGATGCGGCTCGTCACGGACGGCGCCGACCTGGACGGAGACGGGAACGGCGACGTCCTCGCGATCGACGACGGGGGCGTGCTCTGGTTCTACCCCTCGAACCGCGCGGGCGGGCTGGGCGCGCGGCACCAGGTGGGCACCGGCTGGCAGGTCATGTCCTTCCTCGCGACACCCGGGGACATGACGGGTGACGGACGCGCCGACCTTCTGGCGGTCGACCGCGCGGGCACGCTCTGGCTGTATCCCGGCGACGGGGCCGGCAGAGTCACGGCCCGCCGCGCCATCGGCACCGGCTGGCACGTCATGACCGCGGTCCTGGGCGCCGGCGACATGGACGGGGACGGCACGGCCGACGTCGTCGCGCGAGACTCCGCGGGTCGCCTCCTGCTCTACCGAGGGCGCGGCGACGGCACCGTCCGGGGCGCGGTGGTCATCGGCAACGGCTGGCAGTCGATGCGGATGCTGACCGTGCACGGCGACTGGTCGGGCGACGGTCGTCCGGACGTCCTGGCCTCCGACGGCTCGGGCGCCCTCTACCTCTACCCGTGGAACGGGAGCGCGTTCTCGGCGCGACGCACGATCGGGCAGGGCTGGACCGTGTACGACCGCCTGCTGTGAGCGGCCGGGCAGGGGACGCCGGAGGGCGTCCCCTGCCGGGCGCTCACGAGATCGGGGCCCTGGCCGACCCGTACGTGCGCCACGGGTAGAAGCCTCCCGAGCCGTTCCCGGCGTAGAGCACGAGCGTCCCGTCCGGCCGGCTAGCGACGAGGTCGTGCTTGCCGTCCCCGTCGACGTCGCCGACGCCGACGACGCGCGTCAGCCCGCCCCACCCCGTGCCGACCGTCGTGGGGTTGCCGAGGAGCGCCGCACCGTTGCCGCGCCGCAGCTGGAGGTCCCCCGACCGGGAGTCGCGCGTGAGGAGGTCCGGGACCCGTCCCCCCGACCACATCCCCGCGGTGACGATCATGTCCACGTTCGACACGCCGGACGCGAGGAGGACCCGCGCGCCGAAACGCGCCGTTCCCGTCGTGGGGTACAGCCAGATCCGGCCGCTCGTGTCGAGCGTGATCAGGCTGGGGTTACCGTCACCGAGGAAGTTCCCGCCGTCGACGACCTGGCGCATGACCTGCCACCCCGTGCCGATGCGGGTGCCTGACGCGGCGTATCGCCCGCCGCCGGTCCCGCGGTGCAGGTAGAGGTCGCCGTTGGTGCGGCGCACGACGAGGTCACGGCGCCCGTCGCCGTCGAAGTCGCCCGTCGGGACGAGCTCCGCGACGCCGGAGCCACCGGCGACGCCCGTCGCGACGACGCGCTGGAAGTCGCCCTGGCCCTGGTAGGAGTAGCGGAGGAGCTCGCCGTTCCCCGAGCGCACGGCGAACAGGTCCTGGCCGCGGCCCGACCGGCTCGCCGAGACGATCCCCGAGAAGGACTGCCAGCCGGCACCGATCTGCGACCGGCCCCGCACCCCGCCCGTGCCGGTCCCCGGGTAGAGGAAGAGGCGCCCCGCGGTGTCGCGCGCGACGATGTCGCCGCTCCGGCCGTCGTCGTTCATGTCGCCCACGCCGACGATGGCGGTCATGGTCTGCCAGCCGGTGCCGACCACGGTGCGCGAGCCGCTGAAACCGCCTCTCCCGTCACCGCGGTAGAGGTAGAGCGTGACCCCGCTGCGAGCGACCAGCGCGGGCCGGCCGTCGGCGAGGGTGCCCGTCATGGCGACGGCGGCCATGGACTGCCAACCCGAGCCGATGCGGCGACGCGGCTCGAAGCCGCCCCTGCCGTTGGACGGGTAGAGGTAGAGGCTGCCGTCCCTGTGCCGCGCGAGCAGGTCGGGCCGACCGTCGCCGTCCCAGTCGTGCCCGCCGGTCACGAGGGTCATGACGTGCCAGCCGTTCCCGATCGCTCGCCGGGCCGCCCATCCCCCGTCGGAGCGGCCCGGATAGAGCCAGAGCCGACCGCTCGCGTCGATCAGCATGAGATCGGGCAGCCCGTCGCCCGTCCAGTCGCCCGCGCCGATCGTCCGGGATCCCGTCCAACCCATGCCGACGGACGTCGGGGGCCGCCAGCCCGCGCCGGACGCGGACGCGAGGTCGGCCGACGACGAGCCGCGGAGGGCGAGGTCCGCGAATCCGTCGCCCGACAGGTCGCGCGGCGCGTAGGCCCGAGAGGCGGTGTCGCCCTCGAGCCCCTTGACCTTGGACCGCAGCTCGGGCATGCGTGCGAACAGATACCGCCCCGGGCAGGACGTCTGCCCGACCTCGCGATGGCCGAACACCGTCTGCAGACGCTGCCCGTTGATGACCGTGGAGGCACCGGCGGTCACGCCGTGGAGCGCGAACTTCCACGCGATGACCCGGGCCGCGGCGTCGATCGCGACGGTGGGGACCGCCGTCGTGTCGTAGTTGCCCAGGAACGACACGCCGAACGCCGCGGAGTTCACGCCCGACGCGTGCGCGCCGATCACCGCGCGGTCGAGCCCACCCTTGCGGCCCTCCCAGAGCCGTCCGAACTTGTCGACGAGCACGTTGTAGCCGATGTCGCCCCAGCCGCGCGACTGCGCGTGGTACGTGTAGATGCCCCGGAGCAACGCCGGGACCTGGGCCGAGGTGTAGCTGTTCGTGCCCGCCGTGTGGTGCACCGTGGCGGCGACCACCTTGCCGATCTGCGGGGTCCACGTCGAGATCGACTCGTCCGCGCCCCACTGCGCGCGGCTGTAGATCGTCGGTCGCGGCGACGAGGCCGCGGCGACAGCCGCCCCGGCCACCCCTGCCCCCGCGAGCGCGGCCTCCGTCGAGGTCCCGACCGCCGAGGCGTCGGCGCCGAGCACGTCGAGGGAGACCTGGCTCACCTCTCCGAGCGTCTCCGCGCCGAGGCTCGCATCGGTCGAGGACTCGGCGTCCGACGTGCCCGGGTCCGTCGTCCCCGGGTCTGCGTCGGCGTCGGTGCCCGCCGCCGCGTCGGGCGACGCGGTGCCCACCACCGAGAGGCGCGCGTCGACCGGGCCGTCCCCGGCCGCATGGCGCAGCGCGACCTCGACCGCGTCGACCTCGCCGGCGAGGTACGGCTCCGTACCGTCCCGGACGCCGGCGAGCGGGCTCCCGTCGCCCTCGCCCTCTTCCGCGTCGTCGGCCTCGAGCGCGGTCCACACGCCCCACCCGCCGGCGGACCGCGTGCGGATCTCGACCGCGAGGTCCGCCGGCGCGGAGCCCTGCTCCCACGTCACGCCGACGACGACCACCCCGGCTGCCGTCGTCTCGGCGGCGAGGACGACGTCGGACGAGCCGGTGCCGTCGTCGGCAGCCCCACCGTCGAACGGGACCGCGTCCGGCGCCGTGGACGCGTCCGGGCTGCCGAGCGCGGGGTCGGGCTCGAGCGGGACCTCCTCGAGGACGGGCTCGCCCTCGGTGTCCTGAGCGGCGACGAACGCGGAAGGTACCGTCGTGAGCGGCACCGACGGCGCTCCGCCCCCGGGCGACGCCGCCGCCTCCCCGTCGAGGACGGGCAGGCCGACCGAGCCCACCGCCATCGTCACCCATGCCGAGACCCCTGCGACGACCGACGTCGCCCTGCGCACCCGGAACACCCCGCGTCACCTCCGACCGGGCGACGCCCCTGTGCTCGCCCACGGTCGCCAGTATGTGCACGGCTTCGCCCGATCCGCGCGAGTTGCGCCCGCGCGCGGGCGTGCGTGCCGCGGTCCGGGAACTGTCACAATGGGGGTCATGCATCCGCCACAGACGCGTGGGCACGCGGTTGCCCACGCCCCGGACGCCGTGGCTCCGGCTCCTGTCGACGACGCCTGGCTCGTCATCCCCCTCTTCAACGAAGGCTCGGTCATCGGCGACGTCGTGCGCGACGCCCTGCCGACGTTCCCGCACATCGTGTGCGTCGACGACGGCAGCTCCGACGACTCGATCGAGCAGGCGCGCGCGGCGGGAGCGATCGTGCTGCGCCACGCCGTGAACCTCGGCCAGGGCGCGGCGCTGCAGACCGGCATCGAGTACGCGCGCGAGCAGCCCGGCGCGACGTACCTCGTGACCTTCGACGCGGACGGGCAGCACCAGGTCTCGGACGCCGTCGCCATGGTCGAGCTCGCGCGCTCGGAGGACGTCGCGATCATCTTCGGGTCGCGCTTCCTCGACGAGCGGACCAAGCCGGGGTTGATCAAGCGGGTGGTCCTGCGCGCGGCCGTGTGGTTCACGAACGCCACGACCGGCCTCAAGCTCTCCGACGCGCACAACGGGCTCCGTGTCCTGCGTCGCGACGCGGCGCTCGCCGTGAACATGACGCAGGACCGCATGGCGCACGCGAGCGAGATCGTCGACCAGCTCGCCAAGAGCGGCCTGCCGTGGCGCGAGGCCCCGGTGCACGTCCTGTACACGGACTACTCGCGAGGGAAGGGCCAGTCCGTGTGGAACTCGGTCAACATCCTCGTCGACCTCATCTTCAAGTGAGCGGGGAACCGAAACAATGCTGATCCAGGTCATCCTCATCCTGGCGGTCGTCATCGTGACCGTCATGCTCACCCGCTCGACGGCGAACGCCCGGCACCAGGCGATCCGGCGGCTCCTGCTCGCCGGGTTCGTCGTCGCCGCAGTGCTCGCGATCATCTTCCCCGACGCCCTCTCGGTGCTGGCCAACGCGGTCGGCGTGGGCCGTGGCACCGACCTCCTGCTCTACGCGCTCGTCATCGCGTTCGTCAGCTACATCGCGACGAGCCACCGGCGGTCCAACCAGCTCAGCCGCAAGATCACGCTCCTGACGCGCGAGCTCAGCCTCGCCGAGGCACGCCTCTCGGCGGTCGACGAGTCGGTCGACCGGCTGGAGGAGACGACCGGCACGGAAGCGCGGGCCGAGCAGGCCTGACCCGCTCGACGCCCGTCAACGACGGCGGGCGTCGGCGCGGTACGCGCCGCGGCGCAGCACCTCCGGCACGAGGCGGTAGCCGCCGCGCAGCACGGAGTTGCGGATCTCCTGGAGCGTCGTGGTGAACCCGATGCCGTGCAGACGACGCTGGAGCTCCAGCTCGGACCGCAGGAGCTGCGACCCGCCTCGCCGCGCGTACGCGCCGGCGCCCACGCGATACAGGACCAAGGGCTCGGGGACGTTACGAGCCCGGGCCCCGTTCGCCAGCATCCGCGCGAACAACCAGTAGTCCTCCATCAGCGGCAGGTCCTCGTACCCGCCGACGGCCGCGACGGCCGAGCGGCGGTACACCACCGACGGATGGTTGAACGGTGAGCGGAACCGCGCAGCACGGTCGATCTCCTCGGCGCTCAGCGGCGGAACGCGGACGAGGCCGGCGCCGGCGCCCGATGCCGGCTCGTCGGCCTCGAACTCCTCGATGGCCGACCCGACGATGTCGAGGCCGCCCTCGACCAGGGGTACCTGGACCGCGAACCGCTCGGGGCGGCTGACGTCGTCCGCGTCCTGGCGCGCGACGATCTCGTGGGCGCACTGCGCCAGGCCCTCCTCGAGCGCGACGGCGAGCCCACGGTTCCGCGGCAGCCGGACACGGCGCACGGGGACCGGGGACTCGCTCTCCAGCGTGTCGAGCGCGCGGTCCAGCGCCTCGCCGAGCGGGCCGTCCTCGACGACGACGACCTCCGTCGGGGCCAGCTCCTGCTCCGTCGTGACCGACGCGAAGGACCGGCGCAGGAACGCCACGTCGTCGCGGTGGTAGACCGGCAGGAGGACGGAGAAGGACGTCACCGTGCTCCCGCCGCTCCCGCGTCGACCGCCGCGACGGAACGAGCCTCGGGGCCGGACCCGTCGAGGACCTGCGCCGACGGGCGGGGGGCACGCAGGACTCCGTCCCGCAGACCGCGCGCTCCCGCGCGGAGCAGCACGTCACGGCGCTCGCTCCGCAGGAACGTGCGGGCCCAGCGGCGCACGCTCGCCCCGCTGTACAGGAGCCGCTCGACGGGGTCGAGCGACGACGACCGGGTGATCATCCAGATCTTGTTGCGCACCTCGTAGTAGAAGCGTTCGCCGGGGTCGGCGTCGGTCGAGCCGAACGCCTTGGTGCGGTGCTCGACGACGGACGCCGGGACGGACAGCCCCGTCCCGCGCCGCAGCAGCCGCGCCGAGTACTCGAAGTCGTCGTTCCAGATGAAGTAGTCCGCGACCGGCAGCCCGTGGTGCCGCACGGCGCGTGCGTCGACGAGCATCGAGACGAACGACGACGACCGCACCGGCACGGCGCGCGCCGCCCGCGCGGCGGCGATCTCGGCCCCGGAGGCCCCGGGACGGACCCGGGGCGTGTTCATCGGGTGGTCGCGTCCGTCGTGCCACACGACGCGGCTGCCGAGGAGCGCGACCGGGCCGGGGTACTCGTCCCGCGCCTCGAGGAGCGCCCGCAGCGCGTCCGGGGTGGGGATCGTGTCGTCGTCCATGAGCCAGACGAGATCCGCGTCGAGGACGTCGACGGCGTGCGCGAGACCCACCGCGAAGCCACCGGCACCCCCCGTGTTCCGGCTCAGCTCGACGACGTCGGCACCGACCGGGTGCTCAGCGGCGACGACCGCGGAGTCGTCGTCCGACCGGTTGTCGACGACGACCACCTGGTCGACGGGCCGCGTCTGCGCCGCCAGGGCGTCGAGCGCCTCGACCAGCAGGTCACGGCGGTTGTACGCGACGACGACCGCGACGACACGGGGGAACTCGGACGCGGTTCTCGGATCTGCTGGCACGGCGAGCAGGCTACCCGAGCCGGGGTGCGCGGGCCGCCTCGGGAAGGCCCGCTGCGAGGCGCACGGCGGCGATCTCGGCCCGCAGCACGTCGAGGATCCGGCCAGCCGCGCCGGGCGGCCCGAACAGCTCTTCGACGTTGCGTTCCTGGACCGGCGCGAGCTCGTCCCCGTCTCGCAGGACGTGCTCCACGACGGCGCGGGCACCGGCCGTGTCGCCCACGACGTGCGTACCGGCCACGATCCGTTCACCGAGGTCCGTGAAGGGACGGTGGTCGTCACGCTCGACGAACACGACCGGCTTGCGCCGGACCTGGAACTCCGCGAGCATGCTGAGCCCGTCGGTCACCATGACGTCAGCGGCGGCGAGCACGGGCGCGTAGCCGCCGCCCTGCACGACCGAGGTGTTCCCGAGCGCGGACCAGCGCATGAGCCAGTCCTCGTACTGCGACGTCGTGTAGGGGGACACCTCGCGCGCCATGTACGGCACGAGTGCGGGGTGGGGCATCCAGACGATCTCCACCTCGCCCTGGCGCGCCCACTCCAGCATGTCCTCGGCGAGCTCGGGGAAGAGCCCGAACCTCGTCCAGCCCGCGCCGATCGAGTGGTGCGACGACCACACGACGCGGGGGCGCCGCGACTCTCCCCCGACGACCGGCCAGGAGGGCTCGGCGGCCCGCAGCACGTCCAGCTTGGGGTGGCCGGTCACCCGGAAGTGTCCGGCGCCGCGGACCCCGTCCCGCTCGGCAGCGGCCAAGGTCTGGGCGTTCGTGCAGAACACGAGCCACGCCGCCCGGTGCAGGCCCGCGTCCACGGCGGTGTTGACGCCCGGTGTGCCGGGGCCAGGGACGTTGACGACCAGGTTCATGGTCTCGTACGGGACGACGCACAGCCGCGCGAAGTCGAGCAGTGCCGTCGACAACAGCGGGTCGACGTCCTGGTCCCACTGCGACTGGCGCACGACGACGTCCGGCTCGAGGGTCTTGACGAGGCGGAGCACGTCGTCGACGCGGTCCGCCGTCGCGCGCAGGTGCGAGATCCCGCGAGCGGCGAGACCCTCGTGCACCAGCTCCTCGTCCCGCAGCTCCCCCTGGCCGCCGAAGTGCCGGGGGATCGTGACCACCACCGGGTCGAAGTCCTCCGAGATCTCCATCAGCCGGACCAGGTCGTCGAGACTGTCCCAGGCCTCGACGTGATGGACGAGGAGGACGACGCGCGTCACCGGACGCACGAAGGCGCCACGGCGGGACACGAGGTTGACCGTGTCGTTCAGCGCCGAGACCGCACGCGCGCCCTGCCGGTCGCGTTCTGCGGTCGCTCGCTCCATGGCGTCCAGGCGTCGCTGGAGCGCCGCGTGCTCGACCCTCAGCGCGTCGGTCGTCCGGCTCAAGGAGGTCAGCGCCGACTCCATCCTCTGCGTCACCTCGCCGACCCTCTCCGTCACCTCGTCGACGTGGACGAGGCGGTGCGCGAGCGACCGGAGGGTGGTCACGACCTGACGAGCACTGCGCACCGGCATCTCCAGCATGGGGCGGGACGAACGAAGGGCTTCCTCGCCCCCCGACGAAGCGAAGGATAGTCGACGCAGGAGAGGCCGTGCGCACGCCCGTCACCACACCCGGACGGCTGCTCACACAACTCCTCCACGCGCCCAGCCCGCCCCCCGCGCCGTGGCCCCGCACGCGCCGCTTATGCTCGATGCCCGTGACCTCTCGTTCCCGTGCCCAGGCTCGTGCCGCGGCTGCCGACCGGCAGTCGCGCGGCCCGTCGCACGCGCGGGCGCTCCGTACGCACGGCGCCGCTCGGACGGTCGGCCTCGTGGCGACCGCGGTGCTCGCGTTCGGCGCGGTGGGCGGGGCGTCGGCGCTGTCGAACATCCAGGGCAACATCACCAGCTCGAACATCGACGGCCTGCTCACCGACCGCCCCGAGCAGCCCGACCCGACCGACCCGAACGCCGGCAAGCCGCTCAACATCCTCGTGATGGGCTCGGACGAGCGGGGCGGCGAGAACGGCCACGAGGTCGAGGGCGTCGAGGGCATGCGCTCGGACACGACGATCCTGGTGCACGTCTCCGCGGACCGCTCACGCGTCGAGATGGTCTCGATCCCGCGCGACTCGCGCGTCGACGTGCCGGCGTGCAACACGACGAGCGGCAGGACGACCGCACCCGCGAACACCCGGTTCAACGCCGCGTTCGCGAACGGCGCGACGGTCGGCGGCGACGTCGACTCAGCGGCTGCGTGCACGATCACGACCGTCGAGAGCCTCACCGACGTGTTCGTCGACGGCTTCGTCGTCGTCGACTTCGCCGGCTTCCAGAACATGGTCACGGCGATCGGGGGCGTCCCCATCTGCATCCCCGAGGCGATCGACTCGCCCAAGGCGGACCTCAGGCTCGACGCGGGGATGCAGACGCTCGACGGCGCCCAGGCGCTCGGGTTCGCGCGGGCCCGCTACGGCGTCGGCGACGGGTCGGACCTCAGTCGCATCGGCCGTCAGCAGCAGCTACTCGCCGCGACGGTGAACCAGGTGCTCTCGAAGAACGTGCTCTCGGACCTCGGGCAGATCTACGGGTTCGTCGACGCGGGCACCAAGTCGCTCACCATGAGCGACAACCTCTCGTCGATCCCGAGCCTCGCCGGGCTCGCCTTCAGCCTCAAGGGCGCGACCAGTGGCAACATCACCTTCATGACCGTTCCGAACGCGCCGGACCCGCAGGACCCCGACGCGAAGGTCGTCTGGACGTCAGAGGCCGACGAGCTGTGGGCGAAGGTGCGCGCCGACGAGCCGATCGTCGCGCCCGCACCCGCCGCCGACGGGACCGCAGGCGGGTCCGGCGCCGCCGTCGAGGCCGCCGAGCCGCCGTCCCCGTCCGGCGCGGACGCGCCGACCGACGCGTCCTCCGAGCCTGCCCCGGTGCAGACCAAGGAAGCCGGCAAGGAGGCGTTCTCCGCCGCCGACGAGACCGCGCAGTGCGGGTGACGCCATGACCGACCCGTCGCGCGACCCCCGGTCGCTCCCGCCCAGCTTCACCCCCCAGGGCGGCCGCGCACCGCGGCCGTCGTCCGTCGACGACGCGATCGCGGTGGGCAACAGCGGGCGCGCCCAGGCGCGCCCCCGCCCCGCCGTGCCCGACGACGCCGTGCGCCTCGAGCCGCGCATCAAGCGCCAGTCGTCCCGCGAGATCCCCGTGACCCCCGCACGCAGGGGCACTCCCCCGCCGGCACCTCCGGCGCGCGCCACCCGCCCGCGGGCGGACGCCGCGGCGTCGGCGCTCCCTCCGTCGGTCGCCCCGTCCCGCCAGCCTCGCCAGGCGGCGGCGACGCCCCCGCGCGTCTCGTCGTCGCCCCACGGGGGTGCCCAGGCCGTGCCGGCGACGCCGCGGAGCCGTCCGGGCGCCGCGCCCCGGCCGAGCGGCAGCCGGGCCGGGGGTGGGAGCGGGCGACCGCCGTCGGGCACGGCGGCGCCACGGACCGGCAGCGGCGGCTTCCGCGTCCGCAAGGGCCGCGTCGTCGGGCTCGTCGCGTGCGTCGTGATCGTCGCGCTCCTCGCCTGGCCGGTGGGCCTGCTCATCTGGGCCAACGGCAAGATCCAGCACGTCGAAGCGCTCTCCGGCGCACCCGGCACCCCCGGGAACACCTACCTCCTCGCCGGCTCGGACGCGCGGGGCGAGGGCATCAGCGAGGACGGCACCGAGGGCGCGCGCACGGACACGATCATGGTCCTGCACGCCCCGCCCAGCGGCCCCGTCGCCCTCATCAGCCTGCCGCGCGACACGTACGCGGAGATCCCCGGCAACGGCGCGAGCAAGCTCAACTCGGCATACTCGTGGGGCGGCCCGCCGCTGCTCGTGCAGACCGTCGAGCAGCTCACCGGCCTCACGGTCGACCACTACGTCGAGGTCGGGTTCGGCGGGGTCGAGGGCATCGTCGACGCCGTCGGCGGCGTCGAGCTGTGCCTCGACTACGACGTCGACGACCCGAAGAGCGAGCTCGTCTGGACGGCCGGGTGCCACGTTGCCGACGGCCACACCGCGCTCGCGTTCTCGCGGATGCGCTACTCCGACCCGAAGGGCGACATCGGCCGCGCCGAGCGCCAGCGCCAGGTGATCGGCGCGATCAGCTCGAAGGCGGCGAACCCGAGCATCCTGTTCCGCCCCGGCGACCAGGTCTCGCTCCTGGACTCCGGCCTCGGGTCGCTCACGGTCGACCAGAGCACCGGCATCATCGACCTGGGCAGGCTCGCCCTCGCGTTCCGCAAGGCCAACGGCCCGGAGGGCATCACGGGCACGCCGCCGATCTCGAACCCCGACTACCGCCCGGGAGGCAACGTCGGGTCGACCGTGCAGCTGGACCCCGAGACCGTGGGCCAGTTCTGGGTCGACATCCGGGACGGCAACCTGCCCGCGGGGCAGGTCGGCGGGCTCCCGCAGTAGCCCGGCGACGAGGTCGACCCGCAGGTCGTCCGTCGGCTGTCAGAAGGTCGATCCGGGACGTGCGGGCCGATCTCGCGGGACGGGCGGAGTTCTAGGCGTCCGACCGCGACGCACGCAGCCGTGCACCCTTGGCGCGCGCCTGGTCGCCCAGGTCCGCCTGGAAGGCGACCATCTTGTCCCGCAGGCGCGCGGCGTCGTCGTCCGTCCCGGCCGCGAGGATGCGCGCGGCGAGCAGGCCTGCGTTGCGCGCCCCGCCGACGGAGACCGTCGCGACAGGGACCCCTGCGGGCATCTGGACGATCGACAGGAGCGAGTCCATGCCGTCGAGGTGTCGCAGGGGCACGGGGACGCCGATCACCGGCAGCGGCGTCACGGCGGCGAGCATGCCCGGCAGGTGGGCGGCTCCCCCGGCGCCCGCGACGATCACGCGCAGACCGCGCGCGGCGGCCGTGCGGCCGTAGTCGATCATCTCGACGGGCATGCGGTGCGCGGAGACGACGTCCACCTCGACGGGCACACCGAACTCGGCGAGCGCGTCGGCCGCGGCCTCCATGACCGGCCAGTCGGAGTCCGACCCCATGACGATGCCGACGACAGGGTTCTCGCTCATGCTCGCTCCTCGTTCTCGGTGGCCTCGTCTGTGCTCGCGGGACGCTCGCCCCGCAGGATCGCGGCCGCGGCCAGGGCCCGACGCCGGACCTCGGCCAGGTCGTCGCCGCTCACGTTCACGTGCCCGAGCTTGCGCCCGGGGCGCACGCCCTTGCCGTACAGGTTCGCCTTCGCGTCGGGGAAGGTGGCGAGGACGGCGGGCAGGGCGTCGGTGAGCTCGACGAGCGTCGACCCCAGCACGTTCGCCATCACGGTCCAGGGCGCCTTGGCCGTCGTGTCGCCGAGCGGCAGGTCCAGCACCGCGCGCAGGTGCTGCTCGAACTGGCTCGTCACCGCGCCGTCGATGGTCCAGTGCCCGGAGTTGTGGGGGCGCATCGCGAGCTCGTTGACCAGCACGCGCGGCCCGTCCGCGCCCGCGACCTCGAACATCTCGACGGCGAGCACACCCGTGACGCCGAGACCCTCGGCGATCCGGACCGCCGCGTCGCGCGCGCGCTCCGCCTCGGCGTCGGTGAGCCCGGGCGCGGGCGCGATCACCTCGGCGCACACGCCGTCGCGCTGGATCGACTCGACCACGGGCCAGGTCCGGACCTCACCCCGACCGTCGATCCCCCCGGAAGGACGGCGCGCCACGAGGACGGCCAGCTCGCGCGTGAAGGGCACCTTCTCCTCGACGAGCAGCTCGGGGCCGCCCGCGGCGGCCGCCTCGATCCACTCCGCGACCTGCTCGGGGCCGCCCTCGGCGACCGACACGACGCGCACTCCCTTGCCGTCGTACCCGCCGCGCGCCGTCTTCACCACGGCCTCGCCCCCGACCTCGGCGAGGAAGTCCGCGAGAGCCGTGCGGGCGGCGTCGGGCGCGGTGGGGAGCGCGGCCCAGCGCGGGCACGGCACGCCGAGCTCGGTGAGCCGCCGGCGCATGACGATCTTGTCCTGCGCGTGCACGAGCGCGTCGGGTCCGGGACGCACGGGCGTACCGTGCTCGAGGAGGTCCGTGAGCAGCGCGTTCGGGACGTGCTCGTGCTCGAAGGTCAGCACGTCCGCCGGGGTCGCACCCGCGGGGGCGATGAGGGAGCGGATCGCGGTCTCGTCGGACGCGACGCCCACGGGGGCGTCGACCACGACCTGGGCCGCGGACGAGTCCGGGGCCTCCACGAGCACGCGCAGGTGCACGCCGAGCTCTCCGGCCGCGGGGGCCATCATGCGTGCGAGCTGTCCTCCGCCGACCACGGCGATCACTGGGGCTGCCACGTGCACCCACCCTAGTGCCTGGGCGCCACGGGACCACGCCGGGACCGCGTACCGGGACGCCCGGGAGGTCGGCCGGTCCACCCCGTGGCGAACGACGGCACCCGGGCGACGCTCAGGAGCGCCCGGTAGCCTCGTGGGGTGACGAGCGACCTGGACCGCCGAGCGGAGGCGGACGCGGCGGCCCTGCCGCGCCGCGAGCGCGTCCTCGCCCGGGTGCGGGAGCTCGCGAAGTTCGGGTCCGTCGGCGCGGTCGCCTACGTGGTCGACCTGGGCCTGTTCAACCTGCTCAGCTTCGGGCCGGGCGAGCTCCTCGGGCACAAGCCGCTCACCGCCAAGATCGTGTCCGTCACGGTCGCGACGCTCGTCGCGTGGGTCGGCAACCGGTACTGGACCTTCTCCGCACGCCGCACCCAGGCGCGCGGTCGCGAGCTCGCGGCCTTCGTCGTGGTCAACGTCGGTGGCATGCTCATCGCGGTCGGCTGCCTCGCGATCTCCACGTACGCGCTCGGCCTCACGTCGCCGCTCGCGAAGAACATCTCGGCGAACGTCGTCGGGCTCGCGCTCGGCACCGCGTTCCGCTACGTCGCCTACCGGCGCCTCGTGTTCACGGGCGACCGTGCGCAGGACGCCCCCACCGCGCCTCAGGACGCCGCGGCACGCTGACGGGCCCGGCACAGCACGCGCGGCGGGGCGTCAGCCGCGGCGGCGCCGACGCCGACCGTGCGCGGAGACCGCGACCCCCGTGGGCAGGACGACGCGCGGGTCCAGACGTCGCGGCACACCCGCGAGGAAGAGCGCGAACACGGCCGGGCGGCGCTGCGCGAGCTCGAGCCGGCCGCCGTCGGACGCCGCGAGGTCACGCGCGAGCGCGAGCCCGAGCCCGGTCCCGGCGCCGGAGGTCACCTCGCGCTCGAAGATGCGCGGCGCCAGGTCGTCGGGGACGCCGGCGCCCTCGTCCGACACCTCCGTGACGATCGCGCCGCTCGTGCCGGACGGGCGCGCGCGGACCGTCGTCGTCCCGCCGCCATGCTTGAGCGAGTTCTCGATGAGCGTCGCCAGGACCTGTGCGAGCGCCCCGGGCGTCGCGAGCACCTGGTACTCCGCGGGGACGTCGACGACGAGCTCGCGTCCCGCCTTGGCGAACGTCGGGACCCACTCCTCCTCCTGCTGGTGCACGACGTCGAGCAGGTTCACGGCCTCCGTCGTGCCGCCCTGGGCGCGACGCGAGGACGCCAGGAGGTCGTCGACGACGCCGACCAGGCGCTCGACCTGCTCGAGCGAGATCCGGGCCTCCTCCTGCACGGCAGGGTCGTCCGAGGCCATCGAGATCTCCTCGAGCCGCATGCTGAGCGCCGTGAGCGGCGTGCGGAGCTGGTGGGAGGCGTCAGCGGCGAACTGACGCTCCGCGGCGAGGCGCCCCGCGAGGCGGTCGGAGCTGCGGGCGAGCTCGGCGGCGACGAGGTCGATCTCCTCGACCCCCGACGGCTCGAGCCGCGGGCGCACCTGTCCCGAGCCGAGCTGCTCGGCGGAGGCCGCGAGGTAGACGAGGGGCGCGGCGATGCGGTTGGCCTGCCACACCGCCATGCCGATGCCCGCGGCGAACGCGACGATGGCCGCGGCCACGACGAGGAGCACGACCTGCGCGGCCTGGAGGTAGGCGTCCCAGTACGAGACGGTGAGCGTGACGAGCGCACCCGACTCGGAGTGCAGGGGCTGCTCGATCCCGCGCCCGGTGACCTCCGGGCCGGCCGTGAGGACGGTGCCGTCGGGCAGCGTGACGTAGACCTGGGCCGGCGGGTCGCTCGCGCGGGGCTGGACCGCGTCCTCGATGACGTAGTCCGGGATGTCGTCGCCGGCGGCGAGCCGGGCGTCGATCGAGCGGGCGAGGCGCTCGACGCGCGACGTGACGTCGTCGACCTCGCCCTGGAGCACGAACCGCGCGCCGTAGAACGCGAGCGGGAAGCCCAGGAGGATGACGGCGACGGCCACGGCCGCCACCGTGGCCTGCAGCATCCGACGCCGCACGCTGCTCCTCGCTCCCGTGTCCTGGTCCCCTGGCCGGGGTCGCTCAGCTCTCGCCGGTCTCGAAACGGAAACCGAGACCGCGGACCGTCGAGATGTAGCGCGGCGCGTTCGCGTCGTCGCCGAGCTTGCGGCGCAGCCACGACACGTGCATGTCGAGCGTCTTGGTCGAACCCACCGGCTCGGAGCCCCACACGTCGCGCATGAGGGCGTCGCGCACGACGACCGAGCCCGCGCTCGCGACGAGCACGCGCAGCAGCTCGAACTCCTTGGTGGTCAGGTGCAGCTCGCGCTCGCCCTGGAACGCGCGGTGCGCGGAGACGTCGATGCGCACGTCCTGCGCGGCGAGCTCCTCCTCGTCCACCTGCTCGCCGTGCGAGCGGCGCAGGAGCGCCCGTACCCGGGCGAGCAGCTCGGCGAGCCGGAACGGCTTCGTGACGTAGTCGTCGGCACCGGCGTCCAGGCCCACGACGAGGTCCACCTCGTCGGCCCGGGCGGTAAGCACGAGCACCGGGGTGGTGAGGCCCTTGTGACGGATCTCGCGCGCGACGTCGAGGCCGTCCATGTCCGGAAGGCCCAGATCGAGCACCACGATGTCCGCACCGCTCGCGGAGTCGATCGCCCCTTGACCAGTTCCTTGGACGACGACGTTGTAACCCTCACGTGTCAGTGCGCGCGCCAAAGGTTCGGCAATCGCCGGGTCGTCCTCCGCTAGCAGTACGTGGGTCATTCGCTCATGCTAGGGCATCACTACGACTTCGGTCCCATCGTGTCTCGTGAACTCTGCGACCCTGGTCGGACGCCCCGTCGCCGCCCTCTGCCTAGGCTGGAACGCATGGGATGGTACGAGCGCCTCGGGCAGTGGTCCGACGAGCACCGGTTCGGTGTGGACCTCACCGTCACGCTCGTCCTCGCCGTCGTGTTCGTGCCCGCGTCCGCGGCGTTCACGTCGATGGGCGCGGGCGGTACGGGCACGAGCGGCGGGTGGGCCGCGTTCTGGGCGCTGCTGCTCCTCGCCCCGCTGCCCTGGCGCCGCTCCCGCCCGCTCGCGTCGGCGATCACGGTGTACTCCGTCGCGCTCGTGCACCTGCTCGCCGGCTATCTCGTGATCTTCCCCGCCGACTTCGCGGTGCTCGTCGCGCTCTACTCCGTGACGGTCTACGGTCCCCGCTGGGCGCACCGGACGGCCATCGTGGCCTCCCTCGTCGGGGCGGTCGTCCTCGGGATCGCGCTCGGGCTGCTGTCGGGCCGCCTCACCGACCTCGCGACGATGGTCTTCTTCACGTCCGCGTTCGGCGGCATGACCTTCCTCGCGGTGTGGGCGTTCGGCCTCGTCCGCCGCTCCCGGCGCGAGACGATCGCCGCGCTCGTCGACCGCGCGGAACGGCTCGAGGTCGAGCGCGACCAGCAGGCGCAGATCGCGACCGCCGCCGAGCGGGCCCGCATCGCGCGGGAGATGCACGACATCGTCGCCCACTCCCTCTCCGTCGTCATCGCCCAGGCCGACGGCGGCCGGTACGCCGCCGCCCACGACCCCGAGGCCGCGACGCGCGCGCTCGCGACCGTGTCCGAGACCGGTCGCACGGCGCTGGCGGACATGCGCCGGCTCCTGGGGGTCCTCCGGTCGGAGCCGCCGCGCGTCGTCGTGCCCCCGGGCGCCGCCGTCGGGCCGGCCGGGACGCTCGCGCTGCCGTCGGGACGCGGCGCGGCCGGGACACCGCCCGACGGCTCGCCCTACGGGCCCGCCGCACCCGGGCACCCGGCGCCCGCGAGCGCCGCGACGGCGGCGCTCGAGCGCGCGCCCCAGCCGGACACCGCGGACCTCGAGACGCTCGTCGCGCAGGTGCGCGACAGCGGCATGCGCGTGTCGTTCGTCCGCGTCGGCCAGGCGCGCCCGCTGCCGCCCGGGGCCGGGCTCACGGTCTACCGCGTGTGCCAGGAGGCGCTGACCAACGTGCTCAAGCACGCCGGTCCCGACCCGGAGGTCACCGTCGTCGTGCGGTGGGGCGCCGCCACCCTGGACCTGGAGGTCGAGGACGACGGGCGGGGCGCGTCGACGTCCGCCGTGGCGCGCCAGGACTCCCGGCCCGGCGGCTACGGCGTGCTGGGCATGCGCGAGCGCGCCGCGCTCTTCGGCGGGTCCGTTCAGGTGGGTCCGCGTCCTGGGGGCGGCTTCCGCGTGCACCTGCGCATCCCCGTGCCGGCCCTGCCGGGCGCCGCGCCCGCTCCGGGCGCCGTCCCCCGGCCTCCGGGACAGCCCGTCCCCGCACCGCCGCCCGCGCCGTCGGGCAGGATGGCTCCGGGCCGCCCGTCCGCCGTGACGCCCCCGCTTCCACCACCGCCGGTCGGGGCCGACTCCTCGAACCCGGCCCTCGACCGACCGACCGACAGGACATCATGACCGACGCCTTCCCCGTCCCCGACGGGGCGTACGCCGCAGACCCGCTCGAGCCCCTCGAGCCCGTGCGCATCGCGCTCGTCGACGACCAGCAGCTCGTGCGCGCGGGCTTCCGCATGGTCATCGACTCGCAGCCGGACCTCACGGTCGCGGTCGAGGCGGGGGACGGGCTCCAGGCCCTGCGTCTGCTCGCCGACCACCCGGTCGACGTCGTGCTCATGGACGTCCGCATGCCGCACCTCGACGGGCTCCAGACCACGGCCCGGCTCACGGCGGCGGCGGCCGACGGCGGGCACGCGCCCAAGGTCATCGTCCTCACCACGTTCGACCTCGACGAGTACGTGCTCGAGGCCATCCGGTCCGGCGCGAGCGGGTTCCTGCTGAAGGACGCGCCGCCCGAGGAGATGCTCGCGGCGATCCGCACGGTGCACCGCGGCGACGCCGTCATCGCGCCGTCGTCCACGCGGCGCCTGCTCGAGCACCTGGTGACCGCGCTGCCCGCCGAGCAGGTCGAGGACTCCCCCGCGCACGCCGCCGTCCAGGGCCTCACCGAGCGCGAGCGCGAGGTCCTCGTCCTCATGGCGCGCGGCCGCTCCAACACCGAGATCGCGAGCGACCTGTTCGTCGCCGAGGCGACGGTCAAGACGCACGTCGGCCGCATCCTCGCCAAGCTCGGCGCGCGCGACCGCGTCCAGGCCGTCGTCACGGCCTACGAGACGGGTCTGGTCCGCCCGGGCGCCTGACTCCCGCCCGTCCCGTCGGCGCCCCACCGGTCCCCGGACCCGTGGGGCGCCGTCGTGTCAGCCCTCGGCGCGGGCCGGGTACGACCACGGGATGACCCGCCTCCCGTGCAGGACCCGACCCTCGCCGGACGCGGCGGGGCGGGCCCGCTCCGTAGCGTCGTCCACGATCCCGGCGCACGCCTCCGACCTGGTCGGCGTGAGCGTGCGACGGACCCGACGACGACCCCCGACGTACCCAGGAGATGCCGTGGACACGACCGTGTACCGC